>NZ_MAFX01000004.1:0-51865 GCF_001683555.1 Methanohalophilus sp. DAL1
GAATACGCTATCAATGTGTACTGCAATTAAGGGTACATCTTCCACACCCCCAAGGTCCTTTTCATAAACATAGGTATCACCGGAGGAAAGGATTGCATCATCTACCTCATCTCCATCTTTGGTCAGGCTCATCCATACGCTGTTCCCGTTTACGTCCACCTGCTGGATATTGAGGTTGTAACCTTCCTCAAGAGCCAGAGATGACCCGGAGTAGATGGATTCGTCATCATCTATATCCAGAAGAACCTTTGCTAAGATGCCGTCTGACATCAGGCTGAGGTCGCTATCTACAATAGATGCAGATGTATTTTTATAACCAGCAAAATATCGCTCTGCCATGAAGCCTATGATCTGGTAATTGTCCCAGCCAGTGTACTCAAATTCCTTGGATATAGGCTCGGTACTATACACAAGGTCATTTTCCTTTATCTCACGACCATCGACATCAATCTCAATTGTCATTGACTCGGAAGTGTCGCCTGTGTCAAGGTCATAGTAGAAACCGGAGAAACTGCGGCCATCCCAGGTGTAAGTGGTGGATTGGTCTGCTTCTTCATCCCAGATACGGTTGCCCCATTCGTAAGTGGCGGAATTAACTTCCCATATCCAAGTCTTTTGAACAGTTCCATTAACATTACTACCTTTAACAGTTACATTATAGGTACCCGGTATAGCAGAATCGTTCACATAGCTAGATTCAGAAACACCTGATTGTGTTTTTTCTTCAGTACCATTGATGTACCATACAACATCACAGTTCTGATTTGTGGAGATGTTGAATTCAATGGAATCTACTTCGCTGGAAACAGGATCAGAATCGGGATTTGATTCATCTATATTTAGAGATTCATTACTTACGGCCCAATCCCATGAGAAATCATCTGAACCATTATCATTGTTGACTTGAACAGTCAGATTGAATACACCTTCTTGTGCTGAAGAATTTTCATAAAATGAGGTGTCTACATCGGTCTTATTTTTCACTTCAGAGCCATTCAGCAACCAAGAAACATTTGCAAATTGACTTATTTCAATAGAAAATGTAGCAGAATCTCCGGTATTATTAGTCACACTTGTACCAGAAGGGATTGGATTTTTAATTTGGGGTTCAGGAGGTTCAGAAACTTCCCAATTCCATGAGAACTCATCTGAACCGTTAGCATTTTCTGCAATTGCTTTTACTGTATAGTTGCCAACAGGTGCAGAAGAATTTGTATATGAAGCAGATGTGACACTTTCATTGGTTGTAAGATTGACATCATCAATTTGCCAAGTCACGTTCACATTCTGATCAATTTCAATAGAAAATGTTTTAGGAACACCAGTATAGCTGGAAGTTGGAGAAGTAGGGTCGTTAGAGGTTATTTGGGGTTCTGGAGGTTCTGGATAATATACTTCCCAAATCCACTCATAAGAAGATGTTTCTCCATTTGCCACACTTTCTGCCATAACCGTTACATTGTAAATGCCTACTTCTGCAGAACTGTTAGAATAAGTGTCACTAGTAACATTTGTTGCAGAATCAACTGAAGAGCCATTAATGTACCAGCTGACATTTGAACTTTCATTCAGGTTGACAGCAAATTCTTGGGAAATGCCGTACTCACTTTCTGCACTATTACCAGACGGGTCTTCGTCTATCATAGGTGCACCAAGGGCAACCCCTGATAGTATCCCTATGCACATCAATCCTATCAATAAAATCTTAAATCCGGTTTTCATACCATAATCTCCTTTGTATAATCATATCCGATCTGATGTTCCTATATGTAAATAGCCTTTTCGAGTAATAGCAAAGTTTGTCTTATCTTTGCCGATTAAGTTAATATCCGCATCAATGTCAACAGTTTCTCCTACAACAGTTAAATATGATTCGGTCTGTAATGCCTTGAAACTCTTCCTTGGAATCGTTACCAATAACTCGAAATCCCCGCCTGAATACAGCGCCAGTTCCAGGGCTTCTTGCTTGCTTGAAGCAATTTCAAACACACGCCTGTCTACTGGCAGCAATTCTTTCCTCAGGACAAACCCCACCTCGTTGACCGAAGCAAGATCATACAGCGACAGTGCCAGCCCGTCACTGGTATCCATGGCAGAGGTCACAGCACCGCTTTTTGCAAGCATCCTGCCCTCGGCAATCCGGGGTACGGGTTCCAGAAGGGGTTTCATGAAATCGCTGTCAATATCCATATTTTTCAGATAGGCTTTCAGGGCTGCCCCGGCTGCCCCAAGGGTGCCGGTAACACAAACCAGATCTCCCGGTTTTGCCCCTTTACGGGTGAGAAGTTCTTCTTTGGAAACCCTGCCCAGAGCAGTTCCCGTGATGGTAAGTTCCTCATGGGAATCCACATCTCCTCCGATTACCGAAGTTTCGCAGAATTCTGCACAATCCCGCATTCCCCGGGCAATTTCCCTGGAGTCTTCCAGAGACATGTTTGGGGGATAGCCCACCGCTGCAAGCAAACCCAGAGGCTGGCCGCCCATTGCAGCAATATCACTGAAATTCACCGCAGCAGCCATCCAGCCGATCTGCCAGGGAGTCATTGTATCGGGAAAATCGGTCCTCTGGTGCAACATGTCCGTAGTAACTACAAGGTACTCCCCGCCAAATTCAAGGACCGCACAGTCATCATCCCCGGCAGGCACCTTTAATTCATCTTTTCCCCTGCCAAAAACTGAAGCCAGCTGTGCGATAAATGCGCGTTCATCAATATCCTTTATCATTGATACCATCGAAACCTCCGGAAATATCCAGTGCCTGCTTTCGCATGATAGCAGCAATACGCATGTTGCGGTTTACGAAATCAGAAGGCATCGGAAAAAGCCAGAAAGCACACCTGCAGATCAAGTACCGCCAGGACAGGCAATGATTCAGCAGATACGCTTCTCACAACTATATCTTATAAAGGTACTGCCGACACATATAAAGAGGTTACTTAAACTGCAGACTGATCTGAAGTTATTTTTTCAGTGCCATTTTTGCCTGTACGTATACAGACATTATTCAGGAAAGAAGTTGCAGCATAACCCAGAGATAAAAGTTCATCCCGGCTCAGGGGAGACAGATCCCTCAGGTTCCTGTCCATTGAATGTTCCGTTTCACCCTGCTGGATAAAATAGGCAACATCTCTGCCAGCACATTTAGCAATAGAAGAAGCAATCGATTCAATATCCCCGGGACTATCCATAAAACCCGGCAGCACTGTTGTCCTTAATTCCTGCAAGAGTCCATTTTCCATAGCCAATTTTATGGAACGTTGCACATTATTCACAGCATCTGCCGGTGAAATTGTCACAGAAGGATAGGAACCATAACCAATCATCCTGCCATAATCCTCGGCATTTTCAAGAGAGGCTTTGACATCGATGAAAACACCATCAACCAATTCCTTTTCGAGAAGGTCTTCTAAAACATCAGCGTATACACCATTGGTATGTATCCCGACCAGAAGTCCCATATCCCGGGCCATTTGAGCGATTCCGGAAACTGCCTGCTCCTGTTGCAGGGGTTCTCCACCGGAAATTACTACAGAACTCACAAAGGGACGGGAAGTTTCCATTAACTGTTTTATCTGGGAACTTTCGACCAGCTCATAACCATTCAAAATAGAATAATTCTGGCAGTAGGGACACCTGAAAGGACAATCCCTTAAAAAGAAAACTACGGAAGCCTTGCCCGGCCAATCGAGGGTAGAAAGGGGGACATAGTCCCCGAAATTTACCTCGAAATCTTCAACGCATGTCTGCTGAGCCATATCTCATCCTGTCCGCAAGTTCTTGTTTCTTGGCAGCATTCCATCCGCCTACAGACTGGATATAACCGGTAACCCTGGAAAGGTGCTCCACATTATCTGAATCACAATTCTCACAACTGTCCTGCAATCCGGACATCATATGGAAATCATTCATACAGACAGTCATATCCTTTGTAAAAGCAAAGTAACCGGTCTGGGTGTTGCGTGCAAGATGCATGGTAAAGTCTTTCAGTCCCTTTGCATCGGGAGAGCCTTCACCAAGCCAGATGTGCATGATATTACCCCCATCAACAATAGGGAAGAATACATGCTCCACATTGATCCGCTCCATCAGGGACAGGTCTGCGCCCGGTGGTGCATGTGTACCATTGGTGTAATACACAGGCAGGTCATGTGTCTCCCTTAGACTGGAAAGTGAGGATCCCACATCTCCCTTGAGAACCGAAGCAGCCATTTCCCTGTACTCATCATGAAGCAGGTCTGAAACAGCGAATCTCTGACAGGTAGTTTCAGCAGGCGTCCGTGCAAGAGCTATCTCAATTCCGTGTTCCTCTGAAATCTTGCGGGCATGCATTTCCATTTCTGTCATTGCCCTGACTGCAATCTTGAAAGCCTCTTTTGACTCATGCATCTGGGAGCCTGTATGGTACTGGACCATCTCATTGATACCCACCACACCGATGGTAAACACAAGACTATCCATATCAACAGCAACAGCACCTTTCTTACCGGTAACCGGATCCTTGGGTTGTTGTGTGGCAAAAGGCATCCTGCCGGATTCAATGATCGGGGTCATCCATTTGAGTTTGGTCTGGAATACCTCAATTGCCCTGTCCATCAAACCCTTAAGTCTTGAGAATAGTTCCTCATCATTACCCTGTGCCTTGTAGGCAGCCCTTGGGCAGTTCAGGGAAACAACCTGCCAGGAACCCATGGAAAAGTGTTTTCCGTCCGTGAAGTTGAGCTTTTCATCAAATTCATCATCATCTTCTGCATTTGCCGAAAACTGATAGGCACAGCACTGGTAACAGGAGATTCCTTCACCTGCACCCCTGTAAGGAGGAAGCTGGTTATCAAAGTAAGGAGTGCCAAACTTGGCGGTCAGTTCGAATGTCAGGTTATAAAGATCATCATAGGTCGCAAGTTCTGGATGGGCACGATTGAACATCTCATCCTCTTCCATGAAATCAGGCTCAATGGAAATCTCCGGTTTGGGGAAATTAAAGGGTTTACCCCAGTAATCACCTTCAAGCATGACATTCATAAGTGCCTGGAAGCCAAGGCGGACCTCTCTTTCATACTCACCATAAACCCTTACGTCACTACCATCCGAACCATCCCAGACACGTCCACGATAGACTACAGGTTTATCTCTCCAGAGTTTTGGGACCCCGGGAGAAAGCTGTACGGAGGAAAAAACAAGCTGTCCTCCCCGGGCTACCATCATCTGAGTCATCTCATAAACGAACATCTGCATCAGCTGTTCGATCTCCTTGTAGGACTTACCCTCTAAAAAGGGCGCAAGGAACGTAAGGAAATTATAGAATCCCTGACCTCCGGCAAAATTCGTCTGGGCACTACCCAGGGCTTTTACCGCATGAAGAACTGCAACTTCAGCTTTCATTGCAGGACCGGCAACACTGGCCTTGGCACCGGAACCATCCGGCATGAGTCCATAATAGAAGAAATATCTCAAATCCCAGTCCTGACAGAAAGCCCGGGTTCCCATGTATTCCAGATCATGGATATGCAGATCACCATTCAGGTGAAGATCGGAAAGTTTGGGTGGCAGAAGTAGAAGATACTGTTCCTTGGAGATTTTGTCGGCCTTTTTCTTGTGGGAGGTTTCCGCATTCTCCTGGAGATTGGCATTTTCCTTGGCTTCAAAGCCGGTACCCATATCGATCTCGCAGGCATCATAAACAGGAGTACCTACCCTGGTGGAAATATTACGCCATTCCACATCATTGCGCTCAATCAGGACCATATTAACAACTTCCCTGATTAGCGGGCCGGAGAGGAATCTGAGATTCATACTACGAATTCTTTTTTCCGTTTCCTTTGCTATACCAAGGGCCTCATCCCGGGTGATAGCCGGGATCCCATGGAAACGTTCACTGAGAGAGGTTTCTTTTAGCAGCTGGTTTACAACGATATTGCGATCCCATTCAACCATGTGTCCGTCAGTGGTCCTGACTTTAGGCATTATTGAAACAAAACTACCGTCAAGAGTCTGCTGTCTTGGAGATGATTCGGAAGTAGTTTCAACAATATTGGACGAAGGGATGGTGTCCTCAGGGACACCGCTTATATCGGTATTTTTTACTTTCTTTTCAATTTCTTCTGCCATAGAATCCATATTAAGCCCCCATTTAATTTAGCAAATCCTGAAGGACATCCATATCCACATCACTGCCTTTGAATATACTGTCAGATGTAAGGAAATCATCCCCTATCTGCAATACAGGTGCTTCACTTGTAAAGACACCATTTATGCGCAGTTCGGTAAGTGCTTCCGCAGAAGTCATATCTGCTTCTTCAAACTGTACATTATTCTCTTTTAGCGTCGCTTTCAGACGGGCACATTTCGGGCAGACATCGGTGGTATAGATAATAATTTCAGACATGATACTCCATCCTTGTAACAATAAACACCATCAGGAGAGCCAAAGAAGATAGAAAGGAATCAACAATCATGAATCCGGTTTTGATTTCCCCTAAACGACTGGCTTCCCACAGTGAGTAGATACGAAATAGGATTCATTCATTTATAATGCTTTTTCAGCCTATGTCTGGATACACTAAAATGTGCCTGGTAACAAATGTGATATACAATAAAATAATCTAAATGTTCTGAATTTATTGCATTATCCGATCTGGTAACAAACAAATAAGAACGTTTCCAAAAGATGTATAACCTAAACACCGATAATAGCAGTAACTTGAACCAATTGAGGTGTACAATATAACCGACTTACTTACATCAGGGTGCAAGCCCATAGATGAACTGCTTGGAGGTGGGTTCGAAGCAGGAATTGTGACCCAGATATATGGAGAATCCGGAAGCGGAAAGACAAACCTCTGCCTCCAGCTTGCGGTCCATTGTGTAAAGAATGAGAAAAAAGCAATTCTTGTTGATACTGAGGCAATCTCCCCGGAACGATTCAGTCAGATAGCAGGTGAAAATGCCAGGGAAATCGCCCAGAACATAATCATCTACGAACCCCACAGTTTCGAGGAACAGTATTCTGCAATCCACGAGATAGAAAAAATAAGTGCCCAGAACATCGGACTTATAATTGTTGACTCAGCAACTGCTTATTACCGGTTTGGCCTTGAAGATGAAGAGAAAAGCATCCGCACCCGCAGAGAACTTGCCAATCAGATTGGCTATCTGCACGGCCTGGCCCGCAAGAGAGGAATTGTGGTCGTTATCACAAACCAGGTCTATTCAGACATAGGAACGGGCAAACTGAAACCTGTGGGTGGCAGTACGGTCGAACACATGTCAAAAACCATAATTCAGCTTGAGCGCACAGGTGAGAACAAAAGAAAAGCCAACCTGCTCAAACATCGCTCCCGTCCGGAAGGATTGAGCAGGGAATTCACAATAACCCAGGAAGGACTGAAGTAAAATAAGAAGATTTACTCCAGATACGGAGACTGGGCAAGCACCGACATCCCATTATCCGAAATATTAAGCACACGCACCTCATTAATCGTGCTTGAACCTCTCATTTTCATAACAAAGATGGTACGCTGGAGATTATTACCCACCCTGACACGTTCCAGTTTGATTACAGAATCCGCACCATATTCCACCATCTCATCAAGACCAAACATCTTGCCAACTGAAATCACAGAAGTTACATCGCGGCTGCGCAGGACACCAAACACATCATCTATGAGGGTTCTCAGTTTGTAATTTGAATCTATGGCAAGGAATAGGGCTTCAATTGAATCAATGAATACCCTCTGAGGCTGCACATCATCTATTTTGCTTTCAATTAGTTTTTTGAAACTCTTAATAAGCTCTGAGGGTGCGATTTCCACACTTTTCTGGAGACGAAGCCCCGGCTCGGTGATATCCACAAAAGAAAGTAAGCCATCATCCTCAAGTTTCTTAAAATCCCAGTCAAAGGATGCTTTCATTTCCCGAACAATGGATTTGGATTCTTCCGATGTGATTATACACATCACCTTCTCCCCGTTCTTTGCCCCTTCATAAATGAACTGAGACCCAAAAATTGTTTTACCGGTTCCTGATTTCCCGGAAACAACATTTGCAGTACCTTTAAAGTACCCACCTTTGAGCATCTCATCCAGTCCCTTAATACCAGTACTAACTCTTTCAGGAATTGTCGTCTCCTCCATTTGAAACACCTTGTGAACCACACCACACTTACGCATGATGCTTCCTGCTTCATACCTTTTCCCAACGAAAAACAAGTCCGCAGGCTCTACCCGTAGTTCCTACGGTGCTTTAAATATATTAAGCTTACTTGGTTATCGTAAACTTATGCATTACATTATGTAATTAATATTTTTATACTTTTGGTACGCATTCATCCCCGTAGCTTACGCAAAGGGGTATTCTGGGCTCTGTAGAAAACCCTTTCCTCTAATTTCCACTAATACATTATTATTATTATTATTATTATTATTATAAGAAAAGGTCCCCAATGTAATTCTGGATAGACAAAATACATTGGGGATGAATGTATTTTGTTCCAGATTTCCAATATGGAACTCTCATTAAATCTGTGATTTAATGGTATACCGTCGTAATATTACAGAAATATAGACAGGACATATTCTATTTCAGTAATTATTCAAATGAGGATTTCTACAGAGCCGGATTCCTGATATAAAAATTCATGTATCTTCCCTGGAATTTAACAAAAACCGCTTTCATCAGACGTATCCGGTTCTGCAACAACTTCAAGCAACACTTCACTGAAAAGTAATTTTTCCAGTGTGCGCGTAACATAACTGCGTTGTTGATGTTTACTTATATCCTCTCCAAGACGCAGATCTGAATCAACCTGTACCCTCCACAGTGCCAACCGGAAATTTTCAGGATCCTTTATGTCCATAGTATAGAACTTTTCAAGGAAAAAAGGAAGAATAAAAGGATTGTCCAAAACTTCACACAACAAGAGATGTTCTTCAGCGAAAGAATTTGTGACCTCCAGTTTCTGCGTACCCACAATAAGCCCTAATATATCCAGAGAATAATCCTTGCCCTTAATATTGACACAATTTGTCATAGAGAACCCCGAATTATTTATTCTGCCTTTTTTCCAGAATATCAGTGCAACGCTGCAGGTCCTCTGCAGTATTGACATTCAGGGCTACTTCAGGATCTTCCAGAAGATAATTATAATACTCCTGCTCCTCCCGGATTTTGCTTCCGTCAAGGATATTTATCCCAGTGGGGACTATGAGATTTCCACTCCAGTTGAAAACGGTATCCGGACGCAAACCTATCTTTTTACACAGGGAAAGGGGTATAAATACCGACATTGAAGGTTTTCCACACCTGTAATATTCCTCCACAATGGAATCGATAAGACCGGCTGTTATCAGGGGCAGGTCGGACATGATTACCATCAGGGGCTCTGCAACTTTAGCCTGCTCCACAGCATAAACCATATCTCCAACATAATTATCACCGGCAGTATCAATGGTTTTAACATTACCTCCATAACAATTTTGTACAACTCTTTCTGTGTGAGGGGTAAAAGGAGACACTGTCACATAAACATCACCAATACTCTCAGATTCCTCCAGGGCATCCACAACATAACATATCATGGGCTTACCCAGAAGATCTACACAGGGTTTCTCATCCATACCCAGACGTAAACCCTGTCCACCAGCCATTATAAAAGCATCCATGAAAGACCTCCGTAACCTGCATTGATGGCAAATAGCGCCATAGTAATGGCAATCAAAGAAGTAAGCCTGGCAATTTCATTGGCGGTTCCAATACAATCCCCGTTAACACCACCAAAATGCCTGTTGGAAACATTGAGAACCCCGAAAGCCCCCAATATGGCTGCCACAAAACCTATCAGACCAATTAAACCCAACCCGAGAACAGATACAATACCACCCATTATCAGGCCAGCCAGATATTTACCAACATCTGTTTTGTCGATCACCATGGAACCCAGGCCTTCATGGATCGATTTGCCAAAAGCTGCTATTGTAAGCATACCCTGTTTGGCACCGATCTCCGCCACAAGCAGGGACAGGGGCAAAAGTGCCCACTGAGGCAGCGATGATATGGCACCTGTCATGTATATCTGCTGCTGAAGAGAGGAAATACTGGCATAGAGCAAAATCAGGCCTATGACACAATATGCCACCCCCCCTATACCCAGTGACATATCCTTAAGGGCCTTGATCTTCTTTTCAAGGGAACCGTGAGCCGTACACCCGTCACCAAAATCAGACAGCCCGTCCAGATGATTGAGACCTGTTAGATAGTAAATAAAAACAATAACCAGGGCTGCGGAAATATTGGCGGGGAATACATACTCCACAATTCCTGTAAACATGCCAATCAAAAGACCCAGTATAATACCCGTAAAGACAAACAGGTAACTTCGTTTAACCAGTTCATCAAGGCCTTCCATGGTTATTCCCACGGGAATTGTCGATAAGAAACCAAAACCCGTCCTGGCTGCGAGTAGAAATCCGCTCATCCGGCTATCACACCACCGCCATGTTTTTCGTCATCATCTTTATTTTTAGAAGTGTCAATCTCTGCCATTCCCCTGGTATACATATTGGCAGAAACTCCTCCGATAAGTCCACCGATGACATCATCCATGAAAGGACCGAGTTCTGCAAGTATACCCGGTTTTTGTTTGTCGAACCTGACAAACTCAAACATTCCCTTGTCCCCACTGATATATTTGGAAATGCTCATACCCAGTACCTCATCAGCTATCAGGAAGGTCAGATCCCTTTCATAGGAATCACGACTTATGTTAGGCAGTGTCCCATTGCGACCCTCTCTTTCAAGCAGGATACCGGAATAGATCAGCATGCAAAGGTTGGGATCAGAAATCGCAAGACGAAGTTCCCTTATAAAAAGGGCTTCTGCCTTTTCACGAGTCTCGATTCCCGGATGAGGTGTGTAAAGTCCCATTGAGGCTTCCACAAGTGCCTCTTCAGTAATACCCTCTTCCTTCAGGATATCCATAATATCATAAATATAACCGGTATCAGCTTCTTCGGGCTGTTCTCCTTTTGTATTCCTGGATTCTACATCAGACAGTTTCATAGTATCACTTTGACCAGATTACATAAATTTCCATAAAAAGTTTGTAAAAACATAATTACAAGTGAAAAGCACGCTATAGATATAAGAGCGGCTCCTTCTACAAGCCGGTTTGCCCTTTTAATAGATTCCGCACCCGGGGATGCAAGTCCCTCTCCCAGTACATAAACTCCCGGTTTTTCCAGTTTGACACCTACAGCCCCTGCCACTGCTGCCATTGGATATCCTGAATTTGGAGAATCCGGAACCTTGCAATCTTTATTTGAACAGTAGTATGCGCCCGAAGGATCAAAAGACATATTTTTTGGCAGGATGTTCAGGAAAAATGCAGCTACCCAGATGAAAAACAGGGAGATCCGGGCAGGAATCCAATTAAGTACATCATCCAGTTTTGCCGAGAAGAACCCAACTTCCCTGTGTGCCTCATCCCGGTAGCCAACCATGGAATCAAGGGTACTTACAGCTTTAAAGGCATAAGCTGCTATCAGACCGAAGGGACCTGCTACAGAATAATAGAGCAGGGGAGAGAGAACAGAATCTACGTAATTCTCGGACACGGTTTCTATGGCAGCAGAAGATACATGGGAGTCACTAAGTTTGGAGGTGTCCCTGCTTACATACATAGAAAGTTGTTTTCTGGCTTCCTCCAGGGCCCCAACTTCCAGAGATGATGCAACTTCTTCTCCGGCAAATAACAATCTGCGAATTGAAAAAGTGCTTTTGAGGAAATAGGCTTCAATAACTATACCCACAAGTTCAGGAACCAGGGATTGATTCGACACTAAAAGTACAATATAGGCAATAAGGGATGCAAAAAGAATGCATGAAATACCCATGAAAACACCATAGGTTTTTCTTCCCGATGAAGGAATGTGCTTTTTAAAAATGCCAATCAGTGTCCCGATCCAGACCACCGGGTGCAGGCGAGCCGGAGGTTCCCCAACTGCAAGATCAATTAACACAGCAAATAAAAGCACATAAATCATATGCATATAACCGGCAAAAATAAAATCCATCATAATAGGGGCTCCATTACCTCATCCCAGCCCTTTTTGAGTTTGTCTTCCATCTCTCCTTCACCTTTGAGGACATCAAGCAGTTTCTGGACAGTTGGTTTTTGGTGAACCAAGCCACATTTTTCACAACTCCACACCTTACCTCCGCTTGAGCGACAGACCCACCTGCCTCCTGTGCGCTCATCCCCACAGGGATAAAAGGGACAGAAGCAGAAAGTGCAATCCTGCCCTTTGAAATGGCAGGGATAATAGGGACATGCCCTGTTCGCACCAAGAGGCTTTACAGGTTCTTCGTCCAGTATCTGGTTAAGATTCTCCATGGCACTATCCCGGGCACTGTCAACTACAACTGTCCCTATAGCCTCCACAAGCCTATCAGTATCCTCTTTTGGCCTCACCGAAACCCTGATAAAATTACAGTCCATGGAATAAAAGTCGGAACAATCCCTTACAAGAAGACCCTTTTCAGCGAGTCTGTGAGTCAATTCAACCGAATCCAGGCTTGCAGCACTTATATCCACAAGGACAAAGGATGTATTACTTTCATGCGTTTTGAACCTGCGCACCTTGCCCAGGCGCTCCATAAGGTAGCGGCGGTTTTCCCGGACAAATTGCCTTGAGGCAGTTAGATAATCATTCACAATATCAGAAGGCATATTCAATAAGGATATAGCGACTGCTTCATCCATTGGCCCTATATTGCAGCAATTGCGTACCCTATTCAGAATCATTGCAAACTTCTCATTAGTAATACTAAAAGCAATTCCTGCTCCGGGAAGCGAAAAGGTATCTTTCAGAGAGCGTATCACTAAAAGATTGTTAAAAGAAGGAACTTCATCTGCCAAAGTTGCAGATACGTCCGTTAGGTCTAACAGACTTTCATCAACCACCAGCAGGGTAGAATGGTCATTACAGCGTTGCAGAAGAGAAATTAAATCAGTTTTTGAATAAAGCTGGCCTGAAAGATTATCCGGGTTAGTGAGCATGATTATTTTTGCTTTGGTAAGCAAAGCTGAAGATATGTTTTTTAAGTCGTCCTCAAAAACATAGTTCACTTCCCCACCACTGATTATACAATGTTTTTCATCGGCCGGATTCTGAGACCTGTTCAGAAGAACGGTATCGCCGGTTTCAATTACCGAGGAAAATACCATGCGTATTACATCTTCAACTCCCAGAGCAGGAACAATATTATCAGCAGCAATATTATTTCCAAAATATTCGGCAGCACTTGACCTTAATTCTGAATATTCATTATCGGGGAATTGGGAATACATGGATTCCACACGGGAAAAAATATCCTCCAGGCAGAGTTTGCAATCCGGATAATCAATGGGACTGCCCAGAGGATTGGATGTTGAACTAAAATCAATTATAGCTGTTTCACTAATACCTTTTTCCAGAGCAATTCTGTGCCCATCTTCTAAAGGTTTCCTGATTGATTCAATTTCTTTTTTCCATAATCCCTTATCAGACACGTTAATCGAAATAAACTAATGAATAGAACCTATATTAAATTAATCAAATTGAGTTTCCTATGCTTCAGAATAATTAGTCCTGAAACATCATGAAAAATAAAAAAGATTAATCTACCCTTGATCATTTTCTGGCAAAGGTTAGATAACCGGTGTGGCCCACCCTTGATGGTGCGGGTCTTGTGCCTCTTTCGGATACAGATAACTCTCTTTCCAGACATTCAAGAGTATTTAAACTGTAAAATCCTGCCTTCACTGCTTCCAGGTATACGGCTTTTGCCTGTTCAATGAAAGGTGAATAAACAACAAGGAAACCTCCGGCAAGCAGGTTGGAGCAGGCATACCTGACAGATTCTGCCGAATCTTTAATATCAAGTACTATAACATCGAAAAAATCACTGCCCTGCTTCATCACATCCACAATATCCCCGCAGCGAACTTCCACATTGGAAAGGCCGGCCATGGACAAATTGGCCCGGGCATTCTTCACAAAATCCTCACGTATCTCATAGCTGATCACTTCCTTTGCTACAGAACCCAGATAAATTGCAAGCACACCGCTGCCCGTACCGGCTTCGAGAATCCTGTCAGAAGAATTGATACCTGCATGGGAAATAATCTGGCCCACATCCTTGGGCATGATAGGTGCCCCCGTGCGTTTTGCAAGTCTGAACATATCCGGAGCCCGGGGCCTGATGACAGAGAATTGCTGACCCATATGGGACACAATGGTGCCGCCGGGTTTTATATCCAGCAAGTCGGCCGTTTCAACAATACCAAATTCACAGTGGAACTGTTTGCCCGAAACTGTGGTCAGATATTCCCGGAATTTGTCTTTATGACGGGTGCGCAAAAGCACCGTTTCATTTTCTTTCATACATGCACCTCAGGGTTGTTGATAACGGCGGGCAGGAATCGTTACAATATCCCGGGGTATAGAGTGTTTATCCTGCCGGAGAATTTTTGTAAGCTCTCTGAATTCAGGGCCGTAGGCTTCTGAAAGTTGTTTCCCATATTTAACTCCGTGCATCGTCAGGACATACTCATAGCGCTGGTGGAACCTGTTATTCTTTTCATAATAACGCAGGTCTTCATCCACAATACCCATTGCCACGAGCAGCTGGATGTTCTCAAAAACCCTGTTGCTGTAAGGAAAACCATAGTCCCAATGGAATTCATAATCAAAGAGGTTACGAAGGCTGACATCTTCACTGAACCGCTGGACCATGCGATATATCCAGGTTATATTACGTAAACGGGGAATTGAGACAAAGCCATCTTCCTCTTTCCAGAAGATGGAATTAACGGTATAGAACAACAATATCAGCCCCTCTATCGGTAGGTAATTTTCCTGACGTATAAATCTCAGCAACTGAGGAGACAGGGTGTCAACAGTATGGCCTACAACATCCTTGAGCTGTGCAGCTTCTGGGCATCCTACACCATCAATCGGAGAAAAAACAACCAGTGACAGTTGCCTGGAAATCGCCCTGACCAGACCGTTTGCAAGGGCAGATTCATCGTAAAAGAAACTATCCTCACCGTTCACAACAACCCTTGTACTGCGAGGCACACCGCTGGCAACACTCAAATCTGCAAAAACGTCCCCAATTCTCTTTTCAAGCTGCTCCTCGAACATCTTCTTGGCCACACCATGCCGGGCTATTGTAGACAGGGCCATGCGGGTTGCCGGGTTGAGGGTTTTCTGGTTAAATCGCACAATAGGGTCACAGATATTTCCCGCAAGGACTGAACTGATAAGATGTTGTGCCTGATCGTTGCCATATGTTTTTATGAAATAAAGCAAGTCAGCATCATTATATTCAGTGAAAAACAAACCCACCTGTTTATTCACAGATTCTGCATCTTTCTTTTCCCCGAATATAGCCAGAGCATTTTCAAGAGATCGCAATAACATAATCCTGGCAGACTGGGTATGAGGATGATGCACTATAGCATTATAGTGATGTGCACGAGCTATGAGCATTGATTCAGCAACCGTCAATGTCATATCTTCATCATAACTGCAACCATCCTTTTTGCCCAGTACGATATTGCCATTGCGGATGCTCAGGTTCTGTATTATCTGGTCCACGTCTATTAAACCCAGGGATATACCGGTGTGATACGAATCACGAAGCAAAAAATCGATCCGGTCCGCATCTATGTCACCGGATATTAACTGTCCCAGATAGGGCTTTTCCAGAAAAGAGGATTTACCTGTTGCCATGAGGGCGATTTGATCGAAAAAATCAACAGAATCCTGACCCAGCTCTTCCTCAACTATTCTCGCAATATTACCGTTGTTTGCAAAACAATTTCTTATGACATATTCACTGAAAGCTTCGTGGTTTTCCCTAATTATACCACCATATTGTGGCTTAATATCAGGATTGCGTTTTAGGACATCTTCCACGGCATGAGAATATGCAGAGTGACCTACATCGTGCAAAAGACCTGCAACCTCTACTTTCATTTTATCCTCTTGCGGCAGAGACAGGGCATCGGCCATCAGGGATGCCATATGCATGGTACCCAGACTATGTTCAAACCTGCTGTGCTTCGCACCCGGATAAACGATATCAACAAGACCGAGCTGCTGTATGGAACGTAACCTCTGCACCTGAGGAGTTTCCACCAGTTCCTTTTGGAGAGGAGTCAACAGGATAGTTTTATGCACAGGATCATGAATCGCCCTTGAACTGACCATGGATGTGTATTTAGGTGGAAGATATATATAAAGGTGTAAAATATCTCAACCAGACTTAATTAATTATCACCAGAGAGAAAATAATGAGAACAATTCAATGGAATGCTGAGAATTCTACCGTGAGAATGATCGATCAAACCCTGTTGCCTGTCGAATACAGGGAGATCGAATGTGAAAATCTGGCCCAGCTGTGTGAAGCAATCAAATCATTGCGGGTCAGGGGAGCACCCGCATTGGCAGCAGCAGGTGCCTATGGTATTGCCCTTGCCAGCAAACTCAGCAGTGCAAATGACATGGAAAGCCTCCTGAAAGATCTCAAAAATGCCGCACGGATCATCCTGGCAACCCGACCCACAGCTATAAACCTGGGATGGGGAGTAAACCGGGTGGTCAAAGCAGTCTCTGAAGCCTACGACACTGAAGGCATACGGAACATAGCTCTCAACGAAGCACAGGCCATTGCAGATGAAGATGTGCAGATCAACAAAACTCTCGGCAAACATGGTGCTTCCCTGCTGGAAGATGGGGATACCGTAATGACCCACTGTAATGCCGGCAGACTGGCCTGTGTGGACTGGGGCACAGCCCTGGGAGTGGTACGCTCCGCTGTGGAACAGGGAAAAGACATCAATGTGATCGCATGTGAGACCCGGCCTTTGAACCAGGGAGGCCGGCTTACGACCTGGGAGTTGATGCAGGACAATATCCCGGTCAAACTAATCTCGGACTCCATGAGTGGTTATGTAATGCGCCACGAGCTTGTGGACAAAGTAGTCGTCGGGGCAGACCGTATTACAGAAGATGCTGTATTCAACAAGATCGGGACCTACAACCATGCGATAGTGGCCATGGAACACGAAATTCCTTTTTATGTAGCAGCTCCTGCCTCAACATTTGATTTCAAGGGATGGGAAGGTAGTGTGAAGATAGAAGAGCGAGATCCTGATGAATTGCGCTACATGCAGGGAGTACAGATAGCACCTGAAGATGTACCGGTAATCAATCCTGCTTTTGACAGCACACCGATGGAATATATTGAGGCGATAATTACAGAAAAAGGAATCTTCAGGCCACCGTTTTTGATAGATGAAGTAAGAACATGAGGGCGCAAGCTTTTAAAGTATAAAATACAATCAGGGTACAAGTAAACAAAAGGAAAGAGCTGGAAGAATATGGGAAAAAAGAAACAGAGTAACAACGGATTGATGTCTTCTGCCGGCCTTATGAGATATTATGAAGAGGACAAAAGGGCAATCCACCTGGACCCCAAAGCAGTTATGGTCTTTGGATTGCTTTGTGGATTTGCTGTTATTCTATTAAGCGCCAGTTATGGCACCTGGCCATAAAATGTAATCCATTATAAAGAAAAAGGGCATTCAGCCCTGTCTATCTTTTTTAATCGTTTTAGAGATCTGCCTTGCCGTGGTAGTTCTGGGTTCGTTCTTATCCACAAGGATGCGTCCACTTTTCTCCCACCAGGAACGCGGATAAGCTTTATCTTTTTGAACCTCTGGATTAAGATCCAGAGACGCAGCTGCCTTTTCCATTTCTTCCAGACTCGGCTCCTTTACTGAACTTTTGCGAGATATAATCCTTCCTTCATTCCTGCTTTTGGAACGATCTATGGAAGCCGGCCAGATTACAAGCCTGCCTTCATCTTTCATTAGCATGATCCATAGATTGGAATTCATTAAATATAATTCTTGGTGATAGACCACCTCAGATAAACCTAAAATAGTAAAGTGGCATCTAGTATAGCAAGTAGGAGAGTTTACAAATGGGCCTGTTCGGAACCAACGGAGTACGTGGAATAGCTAATGAATTCATCACACCTAAATTTGCAATCGACCTTTCCAGAAGTATGGGAACCCATCTTGGAGAAGGTAAAACCGTAGCTATCGGAAGAGATACGCGCATCTCAGGAGAGATGCTAAAAGCAGCTGCAATATCCGGTTTACTTTCAGCGGGCATAAGAGTAATCGACATTGGAACCTGCCCAACCCCGTCTGTCCAGTATTATGTGCGCGACCATGCAGATGCCGGGATTGTTATTACTGCATCCCACAACCCGCGGGAATACAATGGCATAAAACTTATAGACGCAGATGGCACCGAGTTTTCCAGGGAAGGGGAGAAAAAGATCGAAAATATCTACAATACCGGCGAATTCCACACTGCTAACTGGAACCTGACAGGCGAACTGAACAGGGATTATAATGCCAATGATTACTACATCAATGGAATAATTTCATCGGTCAATTCCACAGAGATCAGAGCAAAACGGTTCCGGGTGGCCATAGATACAGGATGTGGTGCAGGTTCTCTTACACTACCCCTCTTGTTGCGTAAACTGGGATGCGAGGTCATTACTATCAACGCCCAACCGGATGGTACTTTCCCCTGGAGAAATCCCGAGCCAACCCCCGATGTACTTGGAGAACTCAGGGATATTGTCAAAAACTACGATGCTGACCTGGGAGTTGCCCAGGACGGTGATGCAGACAGAGCAGTCTTCTTTGATGAAAATGGTACATTTATTGATGAAGAAATACTGCTTTCCATGATGGCAAAATATGTGATATCGGGTAAAAAAGGCCCACTCGTAACACCGGTAAGTTCATCCCGGCGCATGCTGGACATTGCAGAAAAAACAGGCGTGGAACTTCACTGGACAGCCGTAGGATCCATTAATGTAGCACGCAGAATGATGGAAATAGACGCTGTTTTTGGCGGAGAGGGGAATGGAGGGCTTATTTTCCCCGAACACCAGTATTGCAGGGATGGAGCCATGGCATGTGCCAAATTACTTGACATAATGGCAACGGGAGTAAAACCATCAGAGATGGCCGGAAATGTTCCGGAATACCACAATGCCAAAACAAAGGTGAAATGTGGTGATCTGAAAAAGACACTTGAAAATGTAACCAGTCGTGTACAGGGAGAAGGAATTGAGATTGATACCACTGATGGTTTCAAGATATGGTATGAAGACGGGTGGCTACTGATACGCCCTTCAGGCACCGAACCAATTGTCAGGATATTTGCCGAAGCCAAAACTGAGCAAAAGGCAAACGAACTGCTGGAAAGAGGGAATAAAATAGTACTGGATTCAATTCAGGAGTGAACATCAGGGTTTGCCGCAGGATTCCCCGCAAATAATACCTGTGGCAATGAGATGTGCAACCCTCAGGGGTTCAGGTATATTGCTATGGGTAGCACTTAACTGGACTATCCGGGTAGCGGAAATTTCATCAATGCCTGCACACTGGATATAAACCGGAGTATGGGAGTGAGAAGTTATCACCCGGGATATCCTGCCTGCTTTTTTTATTATCGCAAACCTTTCATCCGGGTATTCCAGATGATAGAGAGCATTTTTTATATTCTCAAAATCAGGCATCGAGCGCATCAGCACAATCACTCCCATTCCTGTAGATTCATTTAAGCGCACAATGTCAATCGGATTGAAACCCCCGTATGTGACTCCATCCAGCATTATCACACGTGCCTGATTCCTGTGTTTACTGGCTGATATCATCCTTATTAGTGAATCGGTAGCATCCATACCATCCCTGGTAATGTAGGTGGATAACACTCCATCAAGCCACATTCCCCCTCTGAAAAAAGTCCCTACCACAAGTATACGGTCACTTATCAGAGCTGAATCATCTATACCCAGAATCCTTATTTCCGGTTTTATATGAAAAAGAGAAAAGGGTATACCCCCTTTAAACAAACATAGAGCCTGGATGCTCATTATCTTGAGGTTGTCGGGGCTTTAGGACTTTATCGATGGCATCCATAAAGTCAGCCATTGTCACACTATCACGATCATTGCGCACAGCAAACATACCGGCCTCGGTAGTCAGTGCATGCAGATCCGCACCACTTGTATTTTCTGTAAGGGCGGCAAGTTTGTCAAAGTCCACATCCCGGGCAAGGGTAAGCTCTCTGGAATGAATTTTGAGGATCAAACTACGTGATTCTTTATCCGGCATCGGAACCTCGACCATCCTATCAAAGCGACCCGGACGGATTATGGCAGGATCCAGGATATCCACCCTGTTGGTGGCTGCAATTATGCGAATATCACCCCGGTTCTCAAATCCATCCATCTCCGCAAGAAGTTGCATGAGGGTGCGCTGCACTTCCCTGTCAGCACCGTTGGTATCACTCAGCCGGGCTGCTGCAATGGCATCGAGCTCATCTATGAAAATAATGCTGGGAGCCTTCTTTCTTGCCATATCGAAAACTTCTCTGACCAGCCGGGAACCTTCACCAATGTACTTTTGCACAAGTTCCGAGCCCACAACACGGATAAAAGTTGCGTCAGTACGATGGGCTACCGCTTTTGCCATCATCGTTTTACCGGTACCCGGGGGCCCGTGCAGGAGCACACCTTTAGGAGGTTCCACACCCACACGTTCAAAAGATTCGGGTTTAATGAGCGGTAGTTCGACACATTCGATAATATCCTGGATCTGATTATCCAATCCACCGATATCTTCATAACTTATATCCTGGGATTCCAGGACTTCCATTGCTGAAACTTCCGGTTCTTCTGTCGAGGGAAGAACATCCACTATGGAAAGGGTCTGCTGATTCAGGGCAACCCTGACACCGGCAACCAATTTGGATTCATCTATGTACTGGGAAACTCCCACCATGAACTGGGGGCCCGAACTGCTGCGTATCAATACTTTATTGGAATCAATGACATCAATGATATTTGCCACGATCAAAGGAACAGTCTTAAGCCTGTTAATCTCAGAGCGAAGTTTGCGAACTTCTCGCTCATACTTCACTTTCTGGGATTCAACATTCTTTTTTTCAGATTCAATCTGGTCGCACTGCTCTTTAAGTTTGCTGTTGCGGGATTCAAGTTGTTTCATCCTGTCCAGAAGGTACTTTGAAAAATCTTCGTCTCCTTCAGAACCCATATAATCATATTCTACATCGGACATATTTTTAAATCCGTAATTTCCCTGATTTACCGTATCATCGCTGGTTTCGTTCATATAGCTCCGAATAATATTTAAGTCCATAGGTATATAGCACTTTCGAAAAGAGGCATGGCAGCTTCCATGCAAGAGATGATTTTTTATGCAGTGTGAAATATGTGGTGCAGAGATAAAAGGGGAGCCTTTTAAGATAAATGTCGAGGGAAGCGAACTCAACGCCTGCAACCGATGTTCACAATACGGAACATCAGTAAGCACCCGGAAACCGGTATCCAGAAAAAACGCTCCTGTGCGGCAGGGGATTAAAAACAGTTCAAAACCCAAAAAGAACCCGGTAACTGCTCCTACAGAAGAACTCATAGACGAATACGAACAAACCATAAGAGAGGCCAGGGAAGCAAAGGGCCTTACCCAGGAAGAACTTGCTTCCAAGATAAAGGAAAAAGCATCCCTGATCAAAAAGATCGAAAAGGGAGACATCGTACCTGAAGATTCGGTACGTACAAAGCTTGAACATACCCTTGATATCGAACTCACCGAGAAAGTGGGAGAAGACGACTGGGATACAAATACCCTGAACAGGGGCACTACTCTTGGCGATATAGTAACCATCAAGAAAAAATGAAGTGATATGATGCACCTCGAAGACAAGAAAGTCGGCATAATAGGGACCGGCAAGATGGGGCAAAGCCTCCTTAGAGGCATAGTTCGTGCAGGAAAAGCAAAACCTGCAAATATCTATGCCAGCGATGTTTATGAACCTGCACTGCAGGCACTTAAAGGGGAACTTGGAATAAACGTATCAACAGATAACTTTGATACGGTGGATAATTCTGAAATCATCATCCTTGCGGTCAAACCCCAGATACTGCGCAATGTACTGAGAGGTTTTGCAGACCATATCAACGAAAACAAACTCATAATTTCAATTGCAGCAGGAGTTCCTGCAGCCACTATTGAAGAGGAATTGCATGAAGATACAAGAGTAATTCGGGTGATGCCAAACATTGCCGCAACCGTCGGTGAAGCGGCCTCTGCAGTCAGTACGGGGAAAAATGCATCCGC
The DNA here is from genome assembly GCF_001683555.1 of Methanohalophilus sp. DAL1. NCBI lineage: Archaea > Methanobacteriati > Methanobacteriota > Methanomicrobia > Methanosarcinales > Methanosarcinaceae > Methanohalophilus > Methanohalophilus sp. DAL1. The sequence continues at coordinate 22,277 of NZ_MAFX01000004.1, forward strand.
AGAAGATGCTGAAGTTGCAATGGAAATATTTTCAAGCATGGGTTCTGCCGCTCTTGTACCTGAACATCTCATGGATGCGGTTACAGGAGTTTCTGGCAGCGGACCCGCATATATATTCCCGGTAATCGAGGCTATGGCAGATGGCGGTGTGCTTGAAGGACTTGACAGGGAAAGTGCAATGAAACTGGCAGCCCAGACAGTACTGGGCGCAGCAAAGATGGTCCTTGAAACAAAAAAACATCCGGCAGAACTCAAGGACATGGTGACTTCTCCTGCAGGGACAACCATCCACGGTGTTCATGCACTTGAGAAAAACGGAGTAAGGGCGGCTTTCACAGATGCAGTGATGGCTTCTGCAAAACGCTCCCGCGAAATGGGGAAATAATTCCCCTACCTTTCCTGAAACAATACAAAAATTGATATAGTTTTATGATTTAATTAATTACAAAGCCTTCAATGGGGGGTTTGTATGAAATCCTTTGCGGTAATCAGGGGAGAAGACAAAAACAAAGTCAGGATTGCGCTGCATGATTTGCAGCAATACGGGAGCATGAAATTCAGTTCCTGTCCAAAACGTATCGAACCAAACTATGCAGACACTCTTCTTGTGAGGGTCGTGGGAGTACCCTTGCGTTCAAATTGTAAGTTTGCAGCACTTGTGGGACTGGAAAATAATGCCGGCTCTGCGATAAACAAACTGAGAAAAATACATCCACCAGCCCATATTGTAATAATAAGTCCCAGACATGATGCTTATGAAGAATTAATGGATAACTCTGAAATCTATCCTGAATTTGAAATAAACAATTAATATTTTTTAGAAACGTTGAATAATAAGTTTTTCTGCGAAAATTAAAGAAAATGGGGCCGGGACCGAGAATCGAACTCAGATCGTAGCCTCCACAGGGCTACAGGATAACCGCTACCCTACCCCGGCATGTTGAGAATTGCCCTACGCGAGGGCATCCTATACATGTATTTCTCTTAAATAAACTTTTCTCCATATCAGTCTTTCAGACGCGAAATTGCAAGCTGTGCCGCCTTTTCACCTGAGAGAAGCATCCCTCCAAAAACAGGACCCATCCGGGGAGAACCTGCAACGGCATTGGCAGCCATACCTGTAACTATCAGACCGGGATAAACTTCCCGGGTATTTTCCATTACAAGACGCTCACCGCTATCAGCCCACATTGGTTTTTCACCCACTACCTCCTTGCCGTCAAAAGCCCCGGGAATCTTGCGCTGCACAGTATTGCATACAGTAGCCTCATGACCGGTTCCGTCAAGTACCAGGCGAGAACGTATTGTGAGAGGGTCAACATGAAGCCGGCCTATTTCAACTGCTGTCCAGTTAATAACAAGTCCGCATACCTCATCATTATCCCGTATCATAACATCTTCAAAACTTACCAGATTGAATATTTCAACTCCGGCAGAAACCGCTGCGCTTATGAGTTTACCCACAGTACCAACCGAGTTTGCCACATAGTAGCCTTCTTCATATTCATGATATGGTACATCAAAATCATCAAGGATCCTGCGCGCTTCTTCCTGGACCACAATACGCGGGAACATCATGCCACCGCCCCACATACCTCCTCCCACAGAGAGTTTCTTCTCAAAAAGTACAGTCTTTAATCCTGCTTCTGCAAGATAACGTGCAGCAACAAGGTTTGCCGGACCTCCGCCTACCAGGGCCACGTCAACATCAGTATAGTCCAGAAAAACATTGGTAAATTCTTCAACTATCGCTCGGGTAATAATTCTCTCATCAAGTTCCATGAATCCTGCCTCAAATGCTGCTAATTTTTCTCATTTTATAAGCCACATCGATATTAAAACTATTGGAGAAAGGAAAAACAAAATACATGAAATGTATTGAATATCTCTGGCAAAACTGCCAGGCACATATTAAAAAGAAATTAGATATAGGAAATATACTGTGATGAATGCAGGAATGGAACCCTTGCACAAAGCCTTAATCCAAGATTGAAATCCCGCAATAGTTATTATCAATTGTCGACATAAGATGAGACGGTTTGTTGGAATTCATGTATATCGATTGGTTTGGATATATATCCTGCACATCCCGCATTAATGAATTTCGTATCATCGCCCCTCATTGCATGTGCTGTCAATGCAACTACAGGTGTATCTTTTGCATTTTCAATCTCTTTGAATTTTTCCAGAACTTCAAGCCCATCCATTTTGGGCAGCTGCATATCAAGTAAGATGAGATCAAAAGTATTTTTCTCTGCAACTTCAAGGGCCTGTGAACCGTCTTCTGCCTGCATTACCTCATATCCATAAGACTCAAGCAAATCCACTGTAAGTTCCATGTTCATTGGGTTGTCTTCAACTACCAGAATTGTGGCCATTCTTTAAACCTCCAAATATGATTTGATAATTATCGGTATAAGTTCTTTCCCGGAAAATACCTGACTGTTTTGGTCACAGCTTAAATTGCAAGGCTGTCTTATAGTATATTTTCACATATATATAGTAATAGCATACAACTTAGAATTAGGACCATTTATGCAAAAACAGGCATGTGAATGACCAAAATTAATTCATATAACCCACAAATAAAATTAATCATTGCTAGCAGAACCACCATGGTTTCTCCTGGAATCAAGATGTTTTATTATTTCAATCAGATGAGTGCGAGTAAAAGCGCCTTTCTGGAGAATTGAAACTACATTACCTTCAAAAACACCTTTATTTTCCATATCCCTGGCAGTATGGATAATTATAGGGATATCTGCAGTATTACTGTTTCCTCTCAAAGCTGCCATAACGTCAAATCCACTTGTAACTGGCATCATCAGGTCCAGGATAATAAGGTCTGGAGAATAGGAAAATGCTTTATCTTTATCGATAGCTTCCTGACCCCCATAGGCAGGTATCACATTATACCCCTCAATATCAAGGGAAGATTTGAGCATTTCTACTGCTGATGGATCATCGTCCACAACAAGTATTGAGGACGGAGAACCAGAGGAACTTCCCCAAACATCCCATCCATTCATTCCCGGCATCATGATATCAAGCAATATCGCGAAAGGTTTTACAACATCCACATAGCGGGATTCAAGATATCCACGAGAAAGGGGCAATACCCTGTAGCCGGCATTGACAACAGTTGAAACCAGCAAATTACGTGACGAATAGTCATCCTCAATCACCATTACAATAGGTTCATTATTGCTGGAATTCAGAGGTTTTTCCAAAAGAGGAAAAGGATCAATATCAGTGTTTTCAGGAGCCTGTGGGTTAGAATCAATAACATATTCGCCTTCCCTGGTTTCTTCAGGATTACCTTCACAGGAAACCTGACTTAAAGGAATCGTAAAGGTAAAGGTGCTGCCTTCTCCCTTTTTGCTTGTCACCCATACATCCCCGCCATGCATATTCACAAATTTTTTTACAAGAGACAAACCAAGACCTGTCCCTTCATAATTGCGTGAAGAAGATGTATCTTCCTGGGTAAAGGCATCGAATAAAGTATCCTGGGCCTTTTCAGAGATTCCTACCCCGGTATCTGATACCGAAACATGTAATACATCGTTTTCCACATGGGAAAGTAAACACACCTCCCCTTCTTCGGGTGTAAATTTTATTGCATTGCTGAGGAGATTGTAAAGTATCTGCTTGAATTTGCCCTTATCGGCACATATCTCTTCAGAGTAATTATGTTCAACTGAAAGAGAAAGAGATTTCTTATTTCCAAGAGGCATAACTAGTTCCATCACTTCTTTGGAAGCCTCAGTTAAAGAGAAAGCCTCACATTCAAGCTCCATCTTACCGGCTTCCACTTTTGACAGGTCAAGGATATCATTAATCAGATTTAGCAGGTGTTTCCCGCTTTTGGCAATATTGGACACATATTTCTTCTGTGGATCATTGAGATCCCCCCTTACTTCTTCCAGCAGGATATCTGAAAATCCAATCACCGAATTCAAAGGTGTTCTCAATTCATGACTCATATTTGCCAGAAATTCACTCTTGGACCGATTTGCCTGTTCTGCAGCTATTTTTGCATTGTTAAGAGCTTCCTCTATATGTTTTCGCTCTGTTATATTATAGATTACACCCACGATTACAAGATCCCCATTGGATTTTTCAAGCGGGAGAAGGGTTTCTTCGACCCGGTAGCCTTCTATAGTGAATTCAAAATTGCGAGTTTCCCCATCCAGAGCAGCATATAAATGAGGACGAAGGGTTTCAACCATATCTGCAGGCAATACATTTTCAGGCAACTTACCTACGAAATCATTTTTATCAAACTTGAATCTATCAATCATTTTCCCCCCTATTGAAATATATCTCAAATCACTGTCATGCAGGACAACTATTCCATTGGGAAAATTAGATATGATCAATTCAAGTTGTTTATCACGTTCCTGTTTTTCTTTTTCTGCACGATCCCTCTGGTAGATTTCCACCTGTAAATTATGGTTCTTAGTGTTAATAGCCTGACTGGCCCCACCAAGAGTAACTATTGTGATACCCATCAAAAGAAAGACATACCAATACTGATTAATCACATCGGAAAGAGCGACTTCACCATAGTTTTCATATGGCCCTAATTTTAATTCTTTCATAGAGTCATGGACCGGGCCATAATCCAGAGGAACAGTCCAGCCTGCATATCCACCTTTTATGGTAGCTTCCGAAAAACGAGGCAATTGAAGCAGGTTAGCAAGCATTTTTTCGGCTACATCCTCAGATACATGAGAACTGCGGGAAAATGCCCACTGTGGATATAGACGAGTGCTGTGCTTCTGTAAGAAAGAAGAATCAAAATTATCTCCCTCATGTAAACCAGGAGAATGATCCACGTTCAAGCACTTGATATCAACAAAAGAAATCTTGCCTTCCTTTTTCATCGATTCAAGGATCCCGGTACTAACGATCCCCACATCAACCTCCCCGGAAAGCACTGCTTCTACCACTTTGTCCTCTGTACCCCCATAAGTGACATCCATGGCATCTATATCCAATCCTGCATCATTAAATTCTCTCGCAGCCATCCACCAACCCCCAAAGGAATGTTCGTTAACTGCCATTACCGATAAACTTTCAACGTCATTAAGAGAATTCACATCGATCCTGTCGTTTTTAGTGAAGATGACTGAACCAAAGACAGTGTATGAGCGGCCTCCCCAGGATTCTTTCAAAGTTGCTATTCTCTGTACATTGTGATCGACTTCCAGCTCAACATATACCAAAGGATTTGTGATAAGGAAATCAATTTGTTCATTAGCTACTTCAGAAGTCATCTGTCCAAAATCCATGGGGACAAGCACTACATCTTTTTCCGGGAAACCGGCATCCAGATAATCTATAGTAGGACCCCACCTCTCCATTGCAGCTTCATCTCCCCTGTTTGCAAGCACTCCTATCCTGAGAGGGTCGCCGGAAGCAGAAACTACAATACTGCAAGTCAAAATAATAAATAATACAGCGATAGACATACATAGATACCGGGATATGGGTTTCATGGGTAAATATATAGAGAAATTATCTGTTATAAATATAACCAAATAAATTAGTATACGAAGACAGAGAATACATATAAGTTCACCCATCTAATCAATATAAAGCAGTAATAATACATCCGAAAGTAGCAGAAAGTTATTACTTTCTCCAACCGGCTATCTAAAATTTAATTTTACAGGAAAATCTTATGGATAAACTTTAATACTGCAACACGACCCATATGACCTAAAGGAGAAAATATGGCAAGATCCGCACAACGTCCCAGTCTGAAAAAAATACCCCAGGAAGCAATCGAGGCAAAAGAAGCTACTGCAGAAATTGTAATTTTGCAACCTATTGGTTATCCCCTCTGTGGAATTATTGAAGAATATCCACGCATCGAAGAACCCGAACTTTTCGAATGTTATGCGAGAATGCAATGGAATGGTTACATTGCCCGAAAAAACGATTTCCTCTTTGATCACCGAATGTTCCCTGATTTTGCGTACAGAATCCAGGAAGTAAGGCCCGAAGCTACAATAATAGGCCAATCCACAACAATTGTAGTAAATCAGGAAGAGAAAGAAAAAATGGATATTGAATATCCCGTGGAAATTGCATTTGATGATATCGTCGGACAGATTAAAGCAAAACGCAAATGCAAGCTTATCGAGAGATATCTGGAAGAGCCCGAAAGGTTTGGCAAATGGGCACCCCGCAACATCCTGTTCCATGGACCAGCAGGTACAGGAAAAACCATGGTCGCAAAAGCCCTTGCAAATAAAACTGATGTGGCATTCCTCCCGATCAAAGCCACACAACTTATAGGAGAATTTGTAGGAGAAGGCTCCCGGCAGATACATCAGTTGTATGAAAGAGCCGGTGAACTTGCACCCAGCATCATTTTCATAGATGAACTGGATGCCATTGCCCTTGACAGGCGATACCAGGAACTCAGGGGCGATGTAGCCGAGATCGTCAACGCCCTGCTCACCGAAATGGACGGAATCAGCCAGAGAGAAGGGGTATGCACCATCTGTGCCACAAACAGGACAGCAGTACTCGACGGGGCAGTAAGGAGCCGTTTTGAAGAGGAGATCGAGTTTGTACTTCCTGGCAAAGAGGAAAGAAAAGAAATAATCGAACTCAATCTACAGACATTCCCCATAGAAGCTGAAGTTAACCTGAGCGAACTTGCAAAACTGACCAACGGCCTTTCAGGAAGAGACATTGTGGAAAAAGTCCTCAAAAGTGCCCTTCACCATGCAATAATGGACGACATGGAAAAAGTTGAAGCACATTATTTTGAAAAAGCTGCGTCCGGGTTGCAGAAAAAAGAAACCAATACCCACCTTTACGCCTGAGAAGAGGTGACAAAATGACAGAAATAAAAGAATCAGACAGGTTCGAGTGCAAAGTTGTCAACATAATAAACAACCTGAAATGGAAAGGAGTAATGGTCAAAGAAATAAAAAGTGGAGGGAATGTTTATTTTGCCCGCACTGATCCAAAAAGGGATTTGAAACCTGGGGATACCCTCTACCTGGGAGTCAGAGAATTACCCAGCCAGATGGAAGAGATGCAGGCCGAAGTTACCCTTTACGACAAAAATGATGAGAAAATCGATTGGACCTTCATTTAAAGGCACATGAGTGCTCCCTTATTATTTCCCATAGGGAACTTCAAATTCCACTAGGTCCTCTGCCACACAGGTATTTTCGAAAACTTCTTTTGCCTCCTCCAGAAGCACTGAAGAATCGTCAGTATACCTCGAGCTGATATGGGTCAGGATAAGCCGCTGTACCTCTGCTTTTTGTGCCACATCTGCGGCCTCTTTTGCTGTAGAATGCAGTGATTCACGGGCCCAATCCACTTTTTCCTGTGCAAGTGTCCCATCATGAATTAATACATCAGCGTTTTTACTTGCTCTAATAATTGCCTCGCATGGACGGGTATCACCGGTATAGATGAGTTTACGCCCCCTGCGGCAGGGACCTATCACTTCATTAGGATGGACTAACCTGCCATTTACTTCCACCGATTCCCCTTTCTGGAGACAGGAATAAAGTGGGCCTACAGGCACACCCAGCTCTTCAGCACGACGGCGGTCAAATCTACCGGGGCGTTCATTTTCTACAAGAGCATAGGCAAGAGAAGGAACACTGTGCTCACTTGCAATTGCATTAATCACATAACCTTCCCGGTGGACAGTGTCCCCGGCTTCGAGAGGTACTGCTTTGATTTCAAAATTCAATCGGCAGTAGCCAAGTAGTGATACCAATTTTACAAATTGTTCCACCCAGGCAGGACCATATATAGTCAGTGGAGCATCCCTGTCGTGGAAAGAAAGAGTTTGCAAAAGGCCGGGAATTCCCAGCACATGATCTGCATGAAAATGTGTAATGAATATAGAAGAAAGGGACATCATGCCAGTCCTGGCACGCATCATTTGCTGCTGGGTACCCTCCCCGCAGTCAAAAAGGAGCAACTCCCCTTCCCTGTTGACCAGGATGGAAGAGGGATTTCTGTTCACAGTTGGGAGAGCTCCCCCGGTACCAAGGAACACTACACGAAGCATAATAAATATCATAAGTAAAAGCATTATTTATGATTATCCAAGCTCGTGAGTAGTCTATATTCGAAAGGTTCATATACAATATTACAATTAATGAGCTCTCCTAATAGCAAAGCTTAGTATTATACTTAAATCACAAAACAGAGGTTCCAATCATGATATCCCAGGGAAGATCAAAGAGAACGGCCACAGCTGCCAAGAGAAAAACAGCACGCGGAAAAAGGAAATACGAAATCGGCAGTGAACCTGCAGAAACACATGTCGCAGAAACCAGAAGAAAACCCGTAAAAACAAGGGGCGGCTCCCACAAAGTAAAACTCCTTCAGGAAAAAATTGCCAATGTCACCGATCCCTCTACCGGCAAGACAGCAGCAGTCACAATAGAGAATGTTACCGACAACGAAGCCAACGAGCACTACGTCAGGCGTAACATACTCACAAAAGGCAGCATCATCAAGACCGAACTTGGAGATGCCAGGATAACCAGTCGTCCGGGTCAGGATGGCGTTGTCAACGCAATTCTTACAAAATAAACAAAAAATACAGGTGGCTCAAAGAGCATGGACAGGAAAACAAGGGATATATTGGAGATTCTGGAAAATGATGCCAGGTCAAGCCTTGAGGACATTTCCGCCCTTGTTGACATGACTCCGGAAGAAGTCCAGAAGCGAATCCATCAGCTTGAAAAAGCAAAGATAATCCGCAAATATAAAACAGTGATTGACTGGGAACTTGCTGGAGAAGATTATGTCTATGCAATCATTGAACTGAAGGTAACACTGGAACGCAAACAGGGATACCAGCGTATCGCAGAAAGACTGTACCGTTTCCCCGAAGTGCGTTCTGTCAGACTGCTTTCAGGAGAACATGACATAACCCTTACGGTCCGTGGCAAATCCATGAAGCAGGTCGCTTTTTTTGTTGCAGAAAAGATAGCCACCCTGGAACAGGTGCATAATACTGCCACCCATTTCGTACTCAAGACATACAAAGAAGACGGGTTGATTATGGAAGAGCCCGAACATGTAAAACGTCTGCCGGTTTCCCCCTAAAGGAGGTATGAGAACTGACAGACACTTCACGCTTTGTAGCCAGTTATCTGGATAGAGTACCCCCTTCGGGGATCCGCCGATTTTTTGACATGGTCTCCAACAATGAGGATATAATATCCCTCGGAGTTGGAGAACCCGATTATATTACTCCCTGGCACATCCGGGAAGCCTGCATTCATTCACTGGAACAGGGAGAAACATCCTATACATCCAACTATGGACTTGTAGAACTCAGGGATGAAATATCCAGGACCTATACCCAGAAACACGGATTATACTATGACCTTACATCCGAAATACTGGTGACATCGGGAGTAAGTGAGGCACTGGACCTGGCGGTGCGTGCTATCACCGATCCGGGTGATGAGATTATAATTGTGGAGCCCTCTTACGTTGCCTATGCACCTGCAATCATTTTTGCAGGAGGAAACCCGGTTGCCGTACAAACATTCAGGGAAGACAAATTCAAACTTACCTCCGAAAACCTGAAAAAAGCGATCACTCCAAAAACCAAAGCTATCCTGCTCAATTATCCAAACAACCCCACCGGAGCAGTGATGGATAAAAAGGAACTGGAACCCATCGCAGATATTGTGGAAGAACACGATATAATGGTCATCTCGGATGAAGTCTATGAAAGGATGACCTATGACACACAGCATACATGTTTTGCCTCCCTGGATGGCATGAGGCAACGCACCATAGTCCTCAATGGCTTTTCCAAGGCATATTCGATGACCGGATTTAGAATGGCCTATGCACTTGCCCCTGCACCGGTGTTAGCAGCCATGATGCGCATACACCAGTATAGCATGCTTTGTGCCCCGATAACCGCACAGGTAGGAGCGATAGAGGCCCTCAAGAACGGTGAAGAAGAAGTGGAGAAAATGGTCAATGAATATAACCGGCGTCGCAGACTTATTGTCAAAGGGTTCAATAATATCGGCCTGGACTGCTTCAACCCGGGAGGAGCTTTTTACGCATTCCCATCTGTTGCATCCACAGGCCTGACATCGGAACAATTTGCCGAAAGACTGCTTGAACAGCAACAGGTTGTCACCATACCAGGAGATGTGTTCGGCAGGGCAGGAAATGGATATCTCAGATGTGCCTATGCGGCCTCCAGGGAAAACATCAAGGAAGCTCTTGAGAGAATCGAGACTTTCATATCAGACATCTAAAACCAATTCCGTAAAGCAATTGTAAAGGAAAATCACTTCCCATCGCTTTTCTTATCCTTCACGTAAATCAACCGGTTATTGCTGGAATTATCCGCCCGGACCTCATCGATATCAAAAAGGTCTATTGCCCGGAAAATGTCCCACATTTTTTTGTAACCATAATTACGAGGATCAAAATCCGGCTGTTTCTGCACAAGATTGCTGCCCACATTGCCCAGGAAGGCCCAGCCACTTTCTTCAGCTGAATCTTCTACAGCATCCCTTAGCATTTTAACTAGCTTGCTGTCACCTTTGAGGCGGTTGGTATCCCATTTTCCCTGGGCCTGCATTGGTGACTCAGAGACTGTGCCTACTACATCTTCCTCTTTACGCAGGTTTTCCGTATATATGAACTTGTCACAAGCCGCAATAAAGGGTTTTGGAGTCTTGATTTCTCCGAAACCGTAGACTTTGCGACCTGATTCCCTGATCCGGGATGAAAGGCGTGTGAAATCACTGTCACTAGAAACAATACAGAAACCATCCAGGGGCTCGGAATAAAGCAGATCCATCGCATCGATAATAAGGGAACTATCGGTAGCATTTTTCCCGTAAGTATAGCTGAATTGCTGTATCGGCTGGATGGAGTGTTCCAGGAGATTGTCCTTCCAGTTTTTAAGGTTGGGACGCGTCCAGTCACCATAAATCCTTTTTACACTTGCAATCCCGTATTTGGCTATTTCCGAAAAAAGTCCCTCCACTATGGAAGGTTGTGCATTGTCAGCATCGATAAGTACTGCCAGTTTCTTCTGTGCTGCATCGGTCTCCATTAATATTCCCCTAAAAGATAGTGCAAAATCCAGAGCACATCGATCTAGTGAACTACACCTGAGCTAAAGACTCAGGTGCTTCCTGCTTCATACTTTTTCCCAAAGGAAACAAGTCCACAGGCTCTCCCCGTAGTTCCTACGGTGCTTCAAATACCTATCAAATTCTGCTTAGGTTATGGCATTTCGTCCCCTACAAGTTCCTTGTCAATTTTATTGATAAGATGGCTGACTTTATCATACCACTGGTCTACACTTTCCTGAAGCATTCGCCTGACCTCTGCCGGATTTACGGCCACATATTCATAAAAATAGCCACCTACATCAATGGTATGGGTTTCCCTGTAAACAAGCCCACAGGAGATCAGGTTCTGGAGAGAACGATAAGCTGTACTGCGTTCACGGCCCAGATGCTTTCCGAGTTTTTCGGCTGTCAGAGGGCCATTGGAAAGCAGTATTTTGTAAGCCTTTAGATCCAAATCCTTTAAACCCAGAATACACTTGGCAACATCATCGCATTCACAATTAGCTTTGAGCATTTCCGAAATTGAACCCATCATTTTAAATTTCACCTGAAGCTCTATAAAAAAAGTTGTACAGATTGTACAAAACCATACTAATCAAATCGTTAATTATATATATAGTTTTTCAGCAACGGTAGTCCAGTGCCCACTATAATACCAGAAAATGAAAGGTCAGATGAACCGCTTGATACAGAGCGATTAATTTATCATCCGGACATGATACGTGCCAATGAGTGGGTCCTCAATGAATATGAGGCACCTACACGCAAATTCTGCATATTCGTCCCCTGTTCTATGAGGAAACCCTATCATACGAGTCCATCCCACAGGATGTATGACAGGATCATTTTTGACCTGCTAAAGCCCGAAGATGTCCATATAGTAGTTTTTGGAACCTGTGGCGTAACTCCACGGGAAATCGATAATGAATATCCTTTTACAGATTATAAATTCATGATGGGAAAATGCAATGTGGCAAAGATCAAGCGGGATTTTATAAGTATGGAAAGCAAAAGACTTGCAACATACCTCGAGAAGACCCGTGACAACTATAGCCACAGGATAGCCTATTGCACAGGTGACTTCAGGAAGGCGATGCTCAGGGGTCTTGAAAAAACAGATATTGAAGTAGAAATCGCCCCCCGACAAGAAACAATGGAGGAACACATCCGCCCCAACAAGAGATTCATTTATGGAAGCTTGAGCCAGAAAGGATATCTTCAGGACCTCTCCGATGCAATCACCGATAAATTGGGGATTGAAAGAAGGGTTGTGGGTATTGATCCCGAGTTTTCAGAAAACGATAATGACTGGTATCTTTTGTGAACAAGAGCAAACATGCAAAGTCAGTTGTTCCCTCACACCTATAAAATATACGCAAAGAGCAATCCACAGATGCCATAATATATACTACTCCTGATTTTACAATCAATTTTGTGAACCGAACTGCAGAAGAGATGTTCGGATGACCTTGCCTGAAATAAAAGGCAAATCAATAACGATCCTCCATGAGCAAGAGCTGACCTCGGAACAGAAAAAAGAAATGTTCTCAAACCTCTATTCAGGAAAGCCTCATGATATTGAAGATGCCAGTAAACGCAAGGATGGAAGCACGTTCTGTTGCCAGATTAAAATATCACCTCTTTTTACAGAAAAATCCAGAATATACGGACACCTGGGAATAATAAGGGACATCACTGAAGAAAAACAGAATGAAGACAGTTTGGTAAAAGAAATCGACCTTTTAACCGGCCTAATCGGCACTGCCAGAGTGATTGTGGCTGTTCTTGACAGGCAGGGAAAGATAGTATATTATAATCCCCATATGGAAAAACTTTCCGGCTACAAACTCAAGGAAGTAAAGGGAGAAGATTGGTTTTCCAGATTCATACCTGACAGAGAAAGGGGAAATATCAAATCCGTATTCAAAAAGGCGATTTGCAGTCACTCTACTGAAGGCAATATCAACCCTATTGTCACAAAAGAAGGCAATGAAATCATTGTCGATTGGTATGACACGACACTAAAAGATGATGAGGGAGAAGTAACCGGCCTTCTTGCCATCGGAAATGACATTACACAAAGAGTCGAAGTTGAAGAAAAGTTAAAGACAATATATGAAAACATGCCCGGCGGCATCCTGATGATAGGTCAGGATTACATTATAAAAGATGTAAACTACCGTACATGTGAGATTACAGGTTATAAAAAAGAAGAACTCGTCGGACAACTATGTGATATCGTTTGCCCCAAGGGATCCGCCTCAAAAAAATGCCCCATATGGGAGGAGGGGGAGGAAGGATTCAGAGGAATGGATACCGCAATAAAGTGCAAAAACGGAATAAAAAACCCATATTGAAAAATGCACAGGAAATTACCATAAAAGGGGATACATACATTCTGGAACTGTTTCAGGACATATCGGAACGCAAAAATGCCGAAGAAAATGCCATCGAAGCAAAAAAGGCTGCAGAAGAAGCGAACCAGGCCAAGAGTGAATTTCTGGCAAATATGAGTCATGAATTGAGAACACCTTTGAATTCGGTGATTGGATTTTCCGATATCCTGCTGGAAGAAGTAAAAGGTGAACTCAATGATCCCCAGAAGAAATATGTGTCCAACATTGCCAGAAGTGGCAAACATCTGCTAAGTCTGATTAATGATATTCTTGATCTTTCAAAGATAGAGGCAGGACAAAAACAACTTGAATACAGTAGTTTTGAGCTGCATGAAGCATTGGATGAGATCAGTAAATTAACCAAACCCCTAATCTCCAAAAAGAATATAGGCCTGCAAATGGAGTTACCTTCTGAAGATATCAGGGTTTATGCCGACAGGAAAAAGTTCAAACAGATTATGTACAACCTGCTGAGCAATGCAGCCAAGTTCACCCCGGATAAAGGAACAATTACAATTATTGCCAATCAAGAAAAGGACAAATTGAAAGTTGCAGTCTCGGACACCGGCATAGGCATACCCGAGAGCGAGCAGGCTACAATTTTTGAACCTTTCCAGCAGGTCAAATCCTCCAAATCCAGTGAACATAAGGGCACCGGACTGGGACTTTCCCTTGTCAGGGAACTGGTGGAAATGCACGGCGGACAGGTCAGACTGAAAAGTGAGGTTGGTAAGGGAAGTACATTTTCCTTCACTATCCCGGATAAACCGACTACGAATTGATAATTAAAGATTATATAAATTATAAGCTGATATCTATCACTTCATCCCAGGCTTTTTTGAGGCTGATCTCAGTACCACCATCCTCCATGAGAATGTTAAGCATCCTGTGTACAACATCCGAATTATGGACAAGTACACAATCTTCACAGCTCCAGACCCTGCTACCTGTAGTGCTATCTATCCATTTGCCCCCGGTGCGCGTATCTTCACACGGGTAGAAGGGGCAGAAACAGAAAGTACAGTCCTGGCCTTCGAAATGACAGGGATAGTATTCACAGGTATTGCGACTTGAAGAACAGCCGGATGAGACGCCTTTTATGGTTTCTTTCAGTTTTTCCTCAGCATAATCCTTACCGGATTCTGTAAGGACCTCTCCGATAGTATGGATCAGTATATCCGTTTCTTCAGGAGGCCGGACGGCAAGACGGATGAAATCGTTTTTCATCAGCGGGAAAGAACTGCAATCCCTTATAAGTACACCATGTCTTGCAAGCCTTTTCGTGAGTTCTACAGAATCCATAAGGAGCTCGGAGATATCCACAAGTATATAATTTACAGAACTTGAATGAGGATGGAAACCGTAGATATCACTCAGCCGATCTATAAGATAATCCCTGTATTCTGTTATCTTCTGGCGGGACACATTCAGGTATGCTGACTCCATACCGCCCTCCATCCCCATCAGGGAACATCCCACCTCTTCGGCAAGAGAGCCCATATTCCAAGGCAGACGGGCAGTATTCAATTTTTCAGCCATTGTCTCAGATGCAACACCAAATCCCATACGTATACCCGGTAGTGCAAATGATTTGGTAAGGGACCTCATTACGAAAACATGATCATTAGAGACGGCAACATCAACGACAGTACTTGATATATCGGATAGTTCAATAAAAGCTTCATCAACAAAAAGCAGGGTATCTGTTTCTGCACAAAGTCCTGCAAGGCGCAGGATATCTTCCCTTGCCAGCAACTTACCTGTAGGATTGTTGGGATTGCAAACAAAAAGGATACGTGCCGATTCCAGGGCATCCTCAGAGATGGAAAGCAGGGATTCTACCGGATAATACACAATTTTTGCCCCTGCCACCCTGCATTGCTGCTCATATTCAGCAAAGGTGGGCTGGGGAATCATTACCTCATCCCCTTCATTGAGAATACAACCGGCGACAAGCCTGATGATTTCCGACGAACCATTACCGGGGACAATGTTAACAGCATCTGCACCCCCTCCTACAAAAAAGGCAGCTGCAGCTCTGTATTCAAGATAGCGATTATCAGGATATTGGCCCATTTTTTCAAAGGAAGTGGCAAACAAATCCTGCAGGTCCATATCCCATTCAGGATTATCAAAAGGGCTGCCCAGAGGATTCAAACTGGCACTAAAATCCACTATATCGGAGAGGGGAATGGAATACTGCTGTGAGGTCTTCCGGATAAGTCCGCCATGGGTTGAAGGAATTAACTCAAGTATATTTTCTTTGAAGGGGAGCATATGTTTATCATCTGCCGGCTTTAATTGGTGTTTTTCAAGATGCATGAAGTTATATAAAGCAATTTTTAGCAGCGAACTTATTATTAATATAATTTATGATATGGGCACTGTTCAGTAAAAGCATCTTTCCCATTGATAATGGTATATGAATTTAGATTTTGATGATTTCTGATGTAATTATGATAAGCGATAAACATTTGTATTCAGTTATTAATATGCTGAACAAGTCCCTCTTTATGTGGGAAAGATTTATCGAACATCTTAATCCTCCTTTTAAATGATTTGAACCATCGCTCGATATAATTTCTGATACCCCCGGATATTACAGTTCTCTTAATCCCGAGTTTCTCTATAACAGTGTACCATGGCCCCCATCCACAACTGCCCTCTTTGGTATGCCGCGTATAAGAACCAGTACTGGCTTGCAAACTGTACTTTCAAACTACTATGGTATCTGGTAATTTACCAGCACAAGGCTGTACGCACCAGCCGAATTTCTGTACCCGGTAATGTACTCCCCTGTAACTTATCGATTCACCAGGATATGATAATAGTTCTGAGGTTTTTCTCAAACTTAAGTCCCTGCTGGTACACAAGTATGGATAATGCTATGGCTTTTAGATCCCTTCTTTTCCTTTGCACGTAAGATTTAATATCTACCGGCATTAAATCTAATAATGCATTCTGTTCCATTTTCATCCCCTTTAAATGGGGTATGAATCCCCCTATTTATTTCTTAACTGAACAATGCCCACACAAATGCCGAACAACTTTTTAAGTGAATAAGAACATGAATTGTATCCTAAAAGTCGTGATATACAATGGTTCAGGTAAAGGATCTCCACTGGAAAAAAGACATGAGGGTGTCAGAACTCGTTGATTCCTATGAGAATGTGGGTTTTCAGAGTGTAGAACTGCATCGGGCATCCGAAGTAATCGTCAAGATGAAAAAGGATTCAGCAAAGGTTTTCCTTACATTTACCTCTAACATGGTTACTTCCGGGCTGAGAGGATTTTTTGCCCAGCTCATTGAATTGGGAATTGCAGATGTGCTTGTTACAACAGTCGGGGGCCTTGAAGAAGATATAATGAAGGCTACCGGGGAAGTTTTCTCCATCGGCAACTTCAATACAGACGATGTGGAACTCCATGAGAGAGGAATAAACAGAGTCGGGAATCTCCTGATCCAGAATCAAAGTTACATGAATTTCGAGGATATGATCACAGATATTCTCAGGAAACTTTACGCTAAGCAAAACCGATGGTCTGTATCAGAGATGCTGCGGGAAATCGGCCTGCTTTTGGATGACCAAAACTCAATCCTTTACCAGGCAGCAAAGAATAATGTGCCTGTTTTCTGTCCCGCCATAACCGATGGTGCCTTCGGATTCCACCTGTTTCTTTTCCAGCAGGAAAACCCGGATTTCATAGTTGATGTCGTGAAAGATTTCGGCAACATCCTCCTTACCACCAGCTATGATGACAGGAAAGGAGTGATCGCCCTGGGTGGTTCAATATCCAAACACCATGCAATCCTGGCTACATTGCTCAACGGAGGGGCGGAATACGCTGTATACATGACCACGGCCCACCGCACTTCAGGGAGCATGTCCGGTGCCAATACAAATGAAGCAAAATCCTGGGGCAAAGTTAAGGACGAAAGTGATATTGCCACGGTTATCGGTGATGTAAGCATAACCTTCCCCATGGCAATGACAAGGGCACTGGATGAACTATACGAAGAAGGATTACTGAATATAGAAAATAAATAAAGAGATTTATAAAATGACTGTCCCTGATCCCAAATTCATTCTTTCAAAAAAAGTTATTATGCAGCAGTATAATCTGGTGGAGGATATAGCTGACATTGTCTCATACAGTTCCAAGACGAACCCCAAAGTCACCTCCGTACTTGAAGAGATGACGGATTGTCTTTTCAGCGTCCATATGGAAAACGAGCTGAAACATATACGAGACCTATCCAGGACGGTATTTCTGGCACAGGGGTGGAGCAGTGCCTAGGCAAAGGAACTCTATGACAGGGGTATTCGCAATTTCATTCTGGACAACGAGCACGACCTGGACGTCCTGCTTGCAACCCTTAAGAACACCAACCGCAAGGTCAACCTTATGCTCAGGCTCAAACTGCGGGAAAATTCCATCCGTACCGAACGCTATTTTGTCTTTGGTATGCCTTCTGCGACCATAAACCGACGTATTGGCGAACTGATGGATAACCCTAATATTGGTAAACTTGGCATCCATTTCCACAGGAAGACCCAGAACGTAAGCGAATGGAAACTGCAGCGTGATATTGAGGATGTAATCAGTCCTGAAACACTGGATGCCATCGATATTCTCAATATCGGAGGTGGCTTGCCTTCGGTTTATGCCAACAGTAATGTCGATGTCATCGGAGGTATTTTCAAAAGAATTACAGATTTCAGGAAATGGTTGCATGACAGGGACATATCCCTCATGATTGAACCCGGCAGGTATATCGCCGCACCTGCAGGCAAACTGGAAACCCGTGTGATGGCGGTTTATGAGGACAATGTCATCGTGAATGCTTCCGTATACAACAGTGATATGGATGCAATCCTGGTACCTGTAAAACTGCGTGTGGAGAATGAGGTCAGCAGTAATGAAGGAGAAGCCTATGTGATCAAGGGTTGTACACCCTGTTCAATGGATCTGTTCAGATACCGTGTTTATCTCGAAAAGAGGCCGCAAATTGGCGACCCGATTACCTTCATAAATGCCGGGGCCTATAATTTCAGGTCTGATTTCTGCGATCTGGAAGAAATCACCACAGAACTTACTGATTGAGTTACTCCACAAATACCATAGCAGCCACAACGGTTGTCCAGAGGCCGCTCCTGTCGCCTTTGGCAGTCTGGCAGATGTGGGAAGTATTGATAATATGACCGCTGGCCCTGTAGAGCTGTTCCCTTTCCTGCCAGGCAGAATCAGCATCGAATTCAATGCCCAGGGTGGTTGCGAGCATTGTGGCAGCAATATCCTCTGCGTACATCCCTGCGGTATTCTCATCTTCCCCGAAGGAATGATGTTCTGAAATGTATCCATAATTATTCTCATTCACAGGTACCGCCGTTCCTACTGCCGAAGCTATCAGACGATGAGCTTCATTGGTCTGGTTGCGAGCAAGTACCGAATAGACGATCTCCCCGGGACTGAGATATTCAAGACCCTCCTCCTTTGGAATTATCCTGCAACCCGGTGGAAGAATACTGGAAACACTCACAAGATTATATTTTTCAATACCCGCATCCCTTAACGCAAGTTCAAAGGAAGCCAGTTTATCCCGATGGACACCTGTTCCCTTTGTGAGGAACGCTCTGGAAGGAATCATGGCTGTCCGATAGAGCCTTATTGATAAATAAATTTCGATACCTATAGATATTGACTTAAAACATGACACCTTTAAAAAGCATATAATCATAGAATTTTTAAATAAAATCATTATCGGTGAACATAATGGCAGAAATCACACACTGGGCAGATGTTGTTGCTGAAGAAACCCTGGAAAGGGGAAACACACACCTCGTTGCCACCGGTATCACCCCCTCCGGTCACATCCATGTCGGAAACATGCGGGAGGTTGTGACAGCCGATGCTGCATATCGTGCATTACTGGATAAGGATGCAAACGCAGAACTGATCTACATTGCAGACACCTACGATCCTCTGAGAAAGGTCTATCCGTTTTTGGATGAAAGTTATGAGGAACATGTGGGTAAACCTCTCTCCGAGATTCCCTGTCCCTGTGGAGAATGCAAGAATTATGCAGATCATTTCCTGCAACCTTTCCTGAATTCCCTGCACCGGCTGGGAATCAAACCTGAAGTATACCTGGCAGATGAAATGTACAAATCAGGCAGGTATAACGAGGCTATAAAAACTGCCCTGAAAAAGAGGGATGAGATTGCAGCCATCCTGAAAGAGGTTTCAGGAAAGGAACCTACTGATGACTGGAATCCTTTCAACCCGATCTGCATGCAGTGTGGAAAGATCAATACCACAAAGGTTACGGGTTTCGATGAAAGGGAAGAAACAGTGGATTACACCTGTTCCTGCGGCCACCGCGGCACTGTACCCATCCAGGGCGGCGGAAAACTTACCTGGCGTGTGGATTGGCCTGCTCGCTGGCAGATCCTCGGCGTGACTGTGGAACCTTTCGGCAAGGACCACGCCTCGAGGGGCGGCTCCTATGACACCGGCAAACGTATCGCCCGGGATATCTTTGGCTGCGAACCCCCACATCCTATCGTCTATGAATGGATCATGCTGGGTAATGAAGGGGCGATGTCCTCATCCACCGGTGTGGTCGTATCCATTGCGGACATGCTCAAGGTCGTACCTCCTGAGGTCCTGAGATATCTGATCATCCGAACCAAGCCCGAAAAACACATCCGTTTTGACCCTGCACAGCCGCTGCTCACTCTTGTGGACCAGTATGAGAAACTCCATCATACAGGAGGCAACTCCGAATATGACAGGCGTGTAAAGGAACTTTCCCATGCAAGCAGCCTGTGCCATACTGACATCCCTTTCAAACACATGACTACCATCCACCAGGTAGCTCACGGAGATTTCAACAGAATATTGAAAATCGTAGAGCGAGCGGGTTACGATACCAAAAATACGGAATGCATAAAACAGCTCGCTGATAATGTGGGCAACTGGCTTGAGATGTACGCTCCTCCCTTCGCAAAATTCAGTGTTCAGGAAAAACTGCCCGAACTTGCAGCCACCCTTTCTGACAAACAACGAGCATTCCTGACAACCCTTGCCGATGCCCTGGAAGAAAGCGCAGAACTTGATGGATCTGATTATCACAATCTTGTCTATTCCGCAAAGGAAGAAGACGGCAGGCTGCACAGGGAGATGGAGAAAGTACTTGGTGAAGAATTTGCTATAGGCCCGAAGGATCTGTTCAAAGCCCTCTACATATCCCTGCTGGGCCAGGCTTCCGGTCCGAAAGCTGGATGGTTTTTGTCCTCACTGGAAAAGGAATTCCTGATCAGGCGATTCAGGGAAGCCGCCGCGTACAGGCCCTGATATGGCCTGCGAACACTTCAGCGCCTGGGATGAGGAGTTCCGTCATGTCCGGTGGGCGGGACCCCTGGATATAGCCTCCCTGCAGGAGGAACTTGAAGGGGGCGAACTTATTCTGGATGCCGGCTGCGGCCACGGCAGGTATGCCATCTCCCTCTCGCGTGAATATATAGTGGCGGGCTGTGATGTCTCCCAGCGTGGCCTTTTGAGATTGCGGGAAAAGGCAGAATTGCCGTTATGCAGGGCAAGCATTACAGACCTTCCTTTTCCACACTCTTTTTTTGATGTGGTACTGTGCCAGGGGGTACTCCAGCACCTGTTTGAGGCGGAAAGAAAACAGGCCGCAAACCAGATTATGCAAGTACTGAAACCGGGAGGAAAACTTATCTTCGAGGCTTTTGGCAGGGAGGATATGCGCTATGGAGGAGATGCCGTGGAGCAGCATACATTCCGGCGCAAAAACGGAATTATATACCACTATTTCATTATGGAAGAATTAGAGGATCTTTTTGATAAACTGGATATCAGTAAAAAAGAAAACAGGATGAAAAAAAAGATATTCAGAGGCGAAGAATACACCCGGCATTCGATTTTCCTGGTGGCCCGCAAACCTTCAGAAGAATATGCCGAGCTGGTTGAGCAGAATTACCAGTAAGGCCCCGATTGGTCCGCCAATAGCACATGTCAGAATTACCACAGCCGAGTAAGCTATACCCAATCCGAAAAGGATGTTTGCTCCCACGATTATGGCAAGGCCGAGAATGGTGTTTACTATGAGGCTTTTTACGGTCTTGAGAGTCTTATAGATCATAAGGGCTACAATAATAGCTACAAGAACGAGAATTATTTCTGATCCTACCATACACGAAACTATGCAGCATAATTATATATTTGTTTCCAATGCAGGGGATTGTCTTTCATCCACGCTGGACTGGAAGGTCATTCCACCTGATCTTCACCGCTCACAAAGTCCAAAAACGACCGGATGAGGGCTTCGAGATCTTTTTCTTCACGGTAGGCATCCAGGAGGATCAGGTGGTTGGTGTTTCCCAGCAGCATTGCAGAAACTGTTGAACCCTCGCGGTAAACACATTGTACCGGAATACCGAGGTTCAGGGCAGAGCATACCTCATATCCAACACCTGTGGAGGCAAGAGAAACCTCCGCAACCATGCAGTCACAGCCATCAAGCAGATGCATATCCCTTTCAAAAATTTCGGATTCAGACATGCCTGCTTCGTTTTCTTCAACATGTGGATCAGCCACGTGCAGACTGGCCACATCGTGTCCTTCGTTTTCTATAATCTGTACCATTTGCTGATAAATCGGGAGGTTTTGCCTGCCTCCCCTGATAGAACCTGATAGGAATACTTTCATAGTACACCCCGATAGAAGTGACCAGTGGTATATTTTTTGCCTGCACGCATTTTCTTTGTAGTCGCCCTGCCATCCAGAACCTGCCTGTACAGGCCAACCAGACTGCCGATATCACCCGGTGATTCCCAGCGGGCTTCAATACGTATAGCAGAAACCCCTGTGGCAATCACGTCCTCCAGGTAATCAAGCATGCTCAATCCCCGGGAGTTAAGCAGGTGCATCCGGCAGTGTTCATCCGTTTTCAGGGGAAATGAATAGCCTTTCCTGTCGACCAGGACACTTTCCACCTTGTGACAGGAATCCGAACATCTAGAAGTGTGTGAAAGGGGGCAATATTCTGAGACCATTACCTCGAAGTTGCCTTCCGCGATGCATTCCAGACTGCTGCAACCGTCAGCTACCTGACCGAGTTCATCCAGAGTCAGTTCCACAGATGCAGTGACCCTTCGGGCCCCGAGGTTTTTCAGGATACTACAGGAATGATGGTTGAAAACATTAAGCGGGGTGTCGATAACAAAAGGAATTTTCTTATCCGATGCCAGCCCGATCATCCCCATGTTGGCCACAAGCAGCCCACTGCATTCCCGTGCCTCTTCCAGCAGCCAGAAAAGATCTTTCATTTCCCCGTTTTTAATGATTCGCGGGGTGGAAAGATAAAGAGATGTTCCGTAACTCTGGCATTGTTCCTTAACTATAGCAATTTCATCAACCGAAGGCATGGGCAGTCCTGCGAAATATATCACATCTGCACCGGCAGCCACAGCAGCTTTTGCATCTTCAACCGAAGATACAGCCACACAGAGCAAGGGGGTTGTATTGGATGCAGCACTACTATCCACCGACTCAAGGGAAGGTTTGCTGCATTCCCGATGATATTGTTCAGTTCGTTTTTTTCGCAGAAGGTCCACAGCATCAGTGCGCAGCTCATTCAGTACACCGACAGGAACGAAAATCCCTTCATCCATTTCTATAGATATAGAGGAGGGAACAAAAGCCGTATTACCCAGTTTTGCCAGCTGTTTGCGCAACTGTTTTTCAGAGGCTGCTTTTCCTTTGGCCGCCTCGACCACATAGTCAGAATGCAGGGATATGGAATTGTAATCCCTATCCTTCACTGACAGACTTAGAGGATGACCAAAACGTGCTTCCAGATGCATAACGACCGGAATTTTACGTTGTGGTGCAGGAGAGGTATAGGTCTGTTGCAACTGTTTTATCTGGCGGCTGTCCAGAGTACGGTAAAGGATATCCCCTTCCTCCAGGCGTCCGGAGAAAGGGATCTCTATTGTATCCCCGGCCGAGGCACTTTTTTTCTGCCTGCCTGCCCGATAGATCACACCTATCTTTTCACCGTCACCTGCTTTTGAAACAATCCCGTCGCCTACAGCCAGGTCTTCCTCAAGGAAAACTACAGCACGATCCATGTACCTGCCCATTTCCACAATTGTCCCAATGGGAATGCCTCGATTACCTGGTGAGACGGCACCCATCATGTCCCGGGTACTTCCTTCAAGATAGGCTGAGGTGAACCCCCGATTGAAAAGTTGTTCAAGATAACGTATCTCTGATTCGGCCACATGGAACTTTGTGGGGTCTGCAAAATAACGGTCGATAAGCTTGCGATAGATGGAAACCACACCCCCTACATATTCGGGTCTTTTCATCCTGCCCTCTATTTTGAAAGAATACACACCCGCTGCTACCAGCTCCGGAATCAGACGGGCTGCACACAGGTCTTTGGGACTTAGCAGGTAGCCTGCTGTAACAATTTCATCATCACAACTAAGCGAATACTGCCTGCGACAGGGCTGGGCGCAGTAGCCTCTATTGCCGCTCCTTCCCCCAATCATGCTACTCATAAGACACTGCCCGGAATACGAGATACAGAGAGCTCCGTGCACGAAAACCTCGAGTTCCATATCCGTGTTATCATTCAGGGCAGCAATCTCTTCCAGACTCATCTCGCGGGAAAGGACCACACGTTTTATCCCGTATTGTTCCAGCAATTTCACTGACTCAGTGTTGTGTACTGTCATCTGGGTACTGGCATGAACGGGTAGTTGGGGGAGGTGGCTACGGCAGGCGGCAAGCAGGCCGACATCCTGTACGATGACAGCATCCACGCCCATATTGCATAATTCAGTCAAAAAATCAATTGCCTGCGAAAATTCACTGTCCTTTATCAGGGTATTTACGGTCACATAGACCCTGACCCCGTAAAGATGGGTATAATCAATCGCTTCTTCGAGATTGTTAGCCGGGAAATTATCTGCATAACCACGTGCACTGAAGGCCGAACCTCCGAAATAGACTGCATCAGCCCCGTTCTGAACCGCAGCCACCAGAGAATTGTAGTCGCCTGCAGGAGCAAGAAGTTCTGGTTTTTTATTCATTGTCTGATGTGCATATGAACGGGCGATATATAAAAGCTGCCGGGTAAAAAAGAAAAGAGGGAAAGCAGTTCAATCCTGCTTCCTGACAATATAGTGTATTACAATGTACAGGGCTACTAAAAGAACAACGAGGTTATAAGCGGCCCTGAATATCGGCACATACTGGTATTCAAACCATGTACGGATAATATTTTCCAGGGCAAAATATAGCCTGAATACCGATAGCAGAATCAAAAGCATCAGTATTGCAAAACTCGCCTGTCTGAAATAGTACACCAGGTCTTTCCTGTTATCAGTAATTTCCTCACTCATCCTTATTCCTCCTTGCCACGAAATACACCATACAAAGCATCATCAAAGCACCAAATATTTCAAAACCAGGTGTACCTGGCTCCTCAGTCGGATATTCTGATGCTGATTCTTCTTCCACGGGAGCCTCACCGAATCCCTCCACAACGAAATCCCCGGAATCGATATTCTTTGTCTGCAACCGCTTGTCCTTATCGATTTCCTTCTCAGGATTCAGCTGGACATAATCCACTCCCTGCCTGACAATGGTGTCATCTTCCCAGAGAATTACCTCCACTGCGTAATTGTAATTGTCAGGGACACTAAGATTGACCGAGCGGATCACAGTTTCATCCGGTTCAAACGTACCAGTATCAGTCCACGCCTTATCAGCAATCAGGCTGGCATCCATTTCCCTGGCTTTGACCAGCATCCGGTAATTTTCATTTTCACCAACCCCCTCGTTTGTGAGATAGATATCATTCTGGATTAGCACTTTTTTCTCAGCAACTTCCCTTATCATGAAATCCATTTCACTGATTTCAACACCCGGAGTTTCCAGACTTCCCTGCAAATCCTCAATATTATTCAGAGTGATCTGTCTGCCTGTTTTCCGGGAGCCATCCTCAAAAACCAGTGCAACCACACGGTAACCATCCTTTTTAGGAAGGTTTACGGGTACAGTGACCTTCCGTGTGGATTCAGCAGGAATATTGCCAATGGGATTTTCTTTTTCTATTTCAAGCAGCCCGGTACGGATATTATAAGCCTTCAGGACCAGGGTCGTATTATTATTGCTGGCAGTCTCCCCATAATTTTCAACATACATCGTGACATTGAGATCGACAAAAGCACTCCTGACATCCTTTGCCATGACGTCAATATTGATTATTTGCAACTGGCTTTCCTCTTCAAAAGAGCGAAGACAGCCACTTGTTGATACAAGGGATATCATCACCAGCAACAAACAGAACAACTTCGCTGCACTCTTTATATTTTTCACAATGATGCACCCAAGAGTAAATAGGTTCACGACTATATAATATTTATTAGAGATTGTTTTAAAAGCAGGATGTATCGAGATGTCAACAAATTTCCAACATCGTTCCAGTAAGAAGAAAATAAGGGCAAAGGGGTATGGAATCAATAAAAAGGAATCATATTAAACATATAAACACTTGCCAAGTATGTCAAACACTCTATGCTATACAAATGATATATTCTACAAAGCCACTTTTTATTAGTGCAAATCATACAGTTGGAGAATATGGTCACAATAGTTATATAGAGTGACAAACAATTTTCCAAAGTCCCATTATCATAATGTGAAAAGGGGTCCAAACTGAATTTGCAGAGTCGGCTTGGACCCCAAAACGCCCTGAGGCAAGATTATTGTTAGCTTTGATACAGTTTAAGGTTTGCGGGTCTTGCCTCAGGAGTAATTTGAAGTGAGGTAAAGAAAGAAATGAACAAAACAATAAATCGAACAATGGTAGTATCACTGGTTATCATGTTGATGATACTATTTGCAGGGGTGGGAAGTGCAAACTCAGATTCTGCCTCTATAACAGAGAAAGAAAGACTTGAACTTGCAAATAAATTGTGGGGTACAGATATTACATATGGAGAGTATATTGAACAGTTGTTCCCTGAAGCTTATGATTAAATCTCCAGATGCAACAACAGAGTCATATTATGACATGGAAGTATCTTGGATAAATCCTGCTGCAGAAGGGCCTGATTCTAAACAAACATTCACAGCTACCACTGGACTAACACGAAGTGTTTACTTCGGGGTCGTAAATTCTGAGTTGGACCATGATGGTTCAGAAATTACGTACAAAACCTGGCAACGAATGGTGTTACCTACCCCATATACAAGGATACCAAGTATGTCTGTTCTCACATATTTATGGCGTGGTGATGGGGAAGAAGAGATCGTTGGTATTGAATTTGAGTCCGAAAACAATGTTTACGAACTTGAAGCAGAGGATACTTATGATTATTCATCTTCAGCATATTATCGTGTAATTGGTCAGTATTCTGGAGTTTATCCATCAGGCGTTACACAACCAAGTTACAATGGAATATGTTCCACTGACTGGGAATACGTAAGTTGAAAATAATTTCTGAGGTAGATGACTCCTTCTTTTTAATTCTGCAATCAAGAGTCATCCAAATACTAAAAATCAGAGCTTATACCAGGTTTACTTATAAATATTTTTATTGAATTCTCTGAAATACTGCTGCTGTTAACATGTATATATTAATTGAGCATAGTTCCCATATGAAAATCTTCAATATAATATTTTTAGGCTTATTTTTAATTTGTATTACAGGCACAGTAGCAGCCGAATATTCCAATTCTGCAGCAGAGGACCACGAAGCCCTGATAATTGAAATTGCACAGGAGCTTGAAACCACCATGGATAATGGAGGGGTATGGTATGAGGGAGCCGATGATAGGTTGGGGCTTATGTATGCCAGTGATAACCGTCATGCTATCGAAGGCGAAATGCAATCTCTGGATTACTGGTCTGTGGATGAAAGAGTTGTGATAGGGGAATTCCCCAACCAGGTAGTATCAAGTACAGCTGAAATCAAAGCTCCAGGACCGGATGGAAAGCTCATCTACATAACAGTTGACGGCTACAACCTGCCTGCAGAAGAAATACGTCCTGTGTCGGAATGGGTATTCAATGAACTTGTGAGACTTTCTGTGGAAAGTGGAGCTATTGGAGAAGGTGCAGGAACATCAAGCAATATGCCATCTGTAGATGATAGTGAAAGTGCACTTGTGGAATCCTCTGAACAGATCGATGAAGAAGAAATAATTGACAATTCACCTTCAACAGGAGATGAAGAGCCGGCAGCAGTTGAATCTGTGGAAATTGCTATTGAGCAGATCGAAGATTACATGGATATCCTTGAAGAAGAAAATGTAGTCGATGTCAAAGGTACCGTCTCAATTGAGGACATCTCCAGAGAGGATGTGTTGCAGTATCAGCAGATTATGGGTACTTACCTGCTGGACGATAATTTCATGGCAGAAATGGAGACTTATTCAATAGGTATCAATGCATTAAGAAATGGCTTTGAATATGCAGGTGAAATACCGGCCCAGGAAATAGATGTATCTTCTAAGCAGGATACTGTTCTGAATGATGAACTCATTAAAGATACCTTTGATGATGATTTCACGATTAGCAGCGACGGAGAAGTATCCCTGCAACGTGAAGAGAGATATGAAGGTGAAGAAAAAATGGCGGCAAAGGTGCAGGAGGTCCTGCAAAAGGACGAACTTTCAAAAGATGACAAGGACTTGATTAAAAATATCAAATCCGGCCAGCAGGCTGCATCTTATTTTTCTGAAGATTTCAGGAGTTCAAACTTTGCCAAACTTATAGATGATGTAGATAAACTGAACATGGTCAAAGAAAAAGTTGAAGAAATCAATCAGGTAGCTGATGATACAAAGAAATTGAGCCAGCTTAAAGGTTCAGCTGGTACGACCACAAAAGCTCTTTATGGGCTTGCCAAAGCTGGCCAAAAGTTAGGAGGCGACATTCCTGTAGTTGGCAAATTTGTCGAAAAAGGTTCAGAAGTAGTTGAAAAGACAGTAATGGTCATGCCTGCCATAGATGATGCTGTTTCGAACAGTGGTTTCAGGCAGGGCCAGATTACCAGCGGTGCTATTGGTACAAAGACCCCGAATGCATTCCTGGATAGGTATGGAGAAAGAATTGAAACTGACGATGGACCTGTTTACAATTTCAAATACAAGGACGACAAAGGGGATGAAAAAACTCTTTCACCGGATTACTGGGTAAAATCCTCCATAAAGGGTCAGACCTATTACATACCGACAGATTTTGAAGGCAATCCTGTAAGCGATGTGGCTATAATGGATAAAGCTTCCTGGAAGCCCTGGACCTGGGACAACTGCCAGGTTGTGAAGTATTCCAATCCTTCCGTTGTTTATAATGACGGGGAGGTGTATGACTTATGATAAAAAAGATCATTGCAGGCATATTTGTCCTTTTCATCCTGCTCTTGTTTATGGGCGGAGATGATGGTAGTGAATCGTCACCTGGTATAGATATCGATGATTGGAAACCTGTTGACGATAGTACTTCTTCTGAATACAGGGCCCAGAGTATGAAGATCTACGAGACCCTTGCTTTCAGCGGTTTTGAAAAAGCCAGTGTGAAAGTTACCGATGATTATGTGTTCATGGCTTATGATCAACCTCCGGTTCGTTCACAGGTCGATTCACTTCTTTCCTGGTTTTATATGATGGGTACAGCTGCAGAACTGGCTCCCCATACAGAAAAGATTTTGATTCAGATGTATTCGGATGAGGAGCCTCTCTATGAGGTGGAGGCATATACTACCGACGTACAATCTCTGCTTAATTATGAGATAGATATGGATGAGTTGCGCTCAAAAGTGGTTGTTAAATCAATTGTATGAGGGATTGTATGGGATTGTTAGACAGGGTTTTGGACATTGTTACAGTTGGTCTTGACAAAATAAATCATTGACGATAAGGCTGTCAATCACAGGAGAGTAATAGAACAGGGTCTTGAAATTAAAGGGAATTGGCAAACCGGGGAAATATTCCTTATGGCAAATCCCCTTACCCCTGAAGTACTGGAA
>NZ_MAFX01000005.1:0-48835 GCF_001683555.1 Methanohalophilus sp. DAL1
TCACAGAATGCCATTTGGACAGGTTATGAGCATTTTGCTCATAATCTACGACAAACAGGGTTATTGACATTTGATGTATCCCAAATACATCCAATGAATGATATAACAACTCGTAGGAATCTCCATGTGTAAGCGTGGAGTAGTTCAATAGGCTTTGTAATGATAATACTTTTATGCGCTGGCCCTCTAGAACATAAAGGAGTCTCATTAATGCTTAAAATAGGAGTTTTTGGTTGTGGTGCCATTGGTGGAGAGATCTGTAGGGCTATTGATAATGGCCAGATTGAAGCAGAACTCTATGCTATATATGACCACCATGATGAATCCCTAGAATGGGTGAAAAGTTCACTGGAAAATTTTGACCCGCAGATCATGGAAATTGTTGAAATGGTCAGGGAGGTAGACCTGGTGGTAGAATGTGCTTCCCAGCAGGCGGTTTATGAAGTGGTTCCCGCGGCGTTGCATGCAAAATGTGATGTCATGGTAGTAAGTGTAGGGGCCTTTGTTGACACACAACTTCTTGAAATGGCCGAAAACATAGCCCGTGAAAAAAATTGCCGGATTCACGTCCCTTCTGGTGCCATTTGTGGAATAGATGGGCTGATATCCGCATCAGCAGCTGCTCTGCATTCAGTCACCCTGACAACCGAAAAACCCCCAGAGGGATTAAGGGGTGCCCCCTATGTCCTTAAAAATAATATCGATATTGATTCCATAACTGGCAGAACTGTTCTTTTTGAAGGCTCTGCAACCGAGGCGGTACAGTCATTCCCTGCAAATGTGAATGTGGCTGCTACTCTAAGTCTTGCAGGGATTGGGTTTGATAATACCAGGGTAAGGATAGTGCTCAATCCTGCCCTGACAAGAAATATCCATGAAATCGCAGTTGAAGGTGAGTTTGGAAGGTTTACCTCCAGAGTGGAAAACGTGCCTTCTCCCACAAACCCAAAAACAAGTTATCTGGCTCCTCTTTCCGTAATTTCTACTTTGAAGAAACTGACTCAATCCTTCAACGTGGGGACCTGAAATCGCATAAACTTATATGTTATATAATCTATGTATTCGCCCGGAATTCATTATCCCGGGATTGCAGTGGTAATATGCAGGATAAGCAGGCTATAATAGACAGGATTAATGTCTTGAAAAAAGAAAAAAATGCGGTGATCCTTGCCCACAATTACTGCCGTGGCGATGTACAGGATATAGCTGATTTTGTAGGTGATTCACTCGGCCTGAGCCGTCAGGCAGTCGAGCAGGCCACTGATATCATTGTTTTTTGTGGTGTGGATTTCATGGCGCAAAGCGCTGCTATCCTGAGTCCCCTCAAGAAAGTCCTCATTCCCGACAGGTTTGCCCGCTGTCCGATGGCGGCAATGGCTACTGCAGATGAGGTAAGGAAAGCCAAAAAACAACATCCTGATGCGATGGTTGTGTCCTATGTAAACAGCAGTGCAGAGGTGAAAGCAGAGAGTGATGTATGCTGTACCTCCGCCAATGCGGTGGAAGTTGTCAACTCACTGGATTGCTCGAAAGTACTGTTCATTCCTGACAAAAACCTGGGGGACTATGTGGCCAAAAACACTGATAAAGAAATAATTCTATGGGATGGCTACTGTCCGACTCACAATCATATGCTTGAATCAGATATGCATTTATCTAAGATATCCCATGCAGACGCTGAGATTCTGGCCCATCCGGAATGCAGGCGTGAGATACTTGAAAAAGCCGATCACATATTCAGTACCACAGGAATGACAAGACATTGCACTTCCTCCAGTTCTAAGAAATTCATTATCGCTACGGAAAACGGCCTTCTCCATCGCCTGCGCAAGGACAATCCGGATAAGCACTTTTACCCCTGCTCCGAATATGCTATATGTCCGGATATGAAAACCATTGACCCTGCATCTGTTCTGGCTTGTCTGGAAAATGAAGAATATGAGGTAAGAATAGAGGAAAAGGTCACAGCGCAGGCCAAAAAAGCCCTTGATCGCATGCTTGAAGCAGGAAGAGCATAAAGGCGGGCCAGTTCCATGCACCCTTATCTTCAATTAATGCGTATTGCCAATTGTGCAATGGCAGCCTTTGCCGCAGTTATCGGCGTGTTAATTGCCTTTAGAATCATTTTTGAACAACCCTTTCAGGCCCTTCCATTCTTTGAGACAGGGGGTGTGGGAATTGCAGTAATACTTGTAACAGGGGCCGGCAATACCATCAATGATTATTTCGATGTGGCTATTGATACTATAAACAGGCCTGACAGGCCAATTCCTTCTGGAAGGGTAAGTAAGAAACAGGCTCTTTTTTTCGCTGCATTCCTTTTCATTGTTGGAATAACCATTGCCTGGTTCATTAATCTGGTCTGTGCTTTAATAGCGCTTTTCAATTCTCTCCTGCTTGTCCTGTATGCCCGTAATCTTAAGACTACTCCCTTTTTTGGCAATGCTGCGGTGGGTTACCTGACAGGGTCCACTTTTCTTTTCGGTGCCGCTGTATTTGGGATAGAAGGATTGTATGCCCTTTCGGTATTATTCCTGCTTGCAACTCTGGCTACAATTGCACGTGAAATTGTGAAGGATATCGAGGATATGGAGGGGGACCTAAATGCAGGAGCAACCACTCTCCCCCTTCTCATCGGGGAAAAAAAAGCAGGGCTTGTAGCTTCGGTTCTTGCCCTGATAGGTATTGCTGCCAGTCCTTACCCTTACCTGAATTCCATGCTGGGTGAATACTACCTCCCTCTGGTGGGTATTGCTGACCTGCTTTTTATCGCGGCTGTCTATGCAGTGCTGAAAAATGACCCGGCCCTTTCCTCCAAACGCTTCAAACTGGCTATGTTCATGGCATTGTTTGCCTTTGTGGCAGGTGCTTAACGGGATGTATGTCTGAGATATTCCTGCAACATCCGGGGAAATGTTTCGGCGGGAACAAACCTCACTCCCAATTGTTCGGCCCATTTCTGAATCCCGTAATCCTTGGCAACTACGGCTGCATCAAGTTCTTTTGCCAGCAGTAGCACATCGATATCCGGTGCACTGTCCAGTATTCCGTAACGCAGGGCTGAGCGATATTTGTTGCGGAATTTGCCCACAACGGGACCCACTACTTCGCGATCGATATCCTTTTCCACCATATGTTTGGTTTCTGCCTGTGAATTCTGGATAAGACATTCGCGGGAAGCCTCACGTATTGCTTCCTCTGCCACATTCATGCCTTTGTTAATCCTCTCCCTCATGTAGGATACGTATTCGTGGAAGATGCGAGAGGGGATCTGTACCTCATACCTGTCAGGGGTTTTCTTGACAAGCCAGGTATCGATCTTTGCCACTACTTCAGGGTCACAGTTATTGTTATTGGTAAATTCCTGAAGTTCATTATAAACAGAAGGGAAAGGGACATAGCAGCTGATCTGGAGATGCAGCCGGGCATCGGCTATCAGGTCCAGAATATCTTTCATACCTGCGCAGATGGTATCCTGTCCCAGTGATTGGCGGGCCTGAATGTCGGTAAGCCCGGTGGTATCCATTATAAACCTCTGTCTCAACATGTTACCTCCCCGCTAAAAAAGTATAATATAAAATATCCCTGCTGTTTAAAAAAGTTTGTCTATATGTCAAGCAGGGATTCACGAGCGTAATAAAAAAAATTAGCCAAGGCGGGCGTGAAGCTGTTCTACAAGTTCCTGCTTGATGGATGTACTACGGTCCCCCCCACAGACAATACCCCTGACACCCAGGATATCCGGCTTGATGGCCTTTATTGCTTCTATATCCTCGAATTTGATACTGCCTGCCAGAGCCGTCTCCAGTCCATTTGCATGTGCTTTCTCAACGAAATCCTTAAGCTGTGCTTCATTGAGAAACTCGAAGGTGGAACGTCCGTCTTTTACTCCCGTATCAACCATGACCAGGTCAACTCCTGCTTTTGCACCGATTGCCGGTAAGAGGGCCGGGTCGATGGAATTGATCCTCGCATAATCGGAATATGCACATGCGACAACTTTCGCAACATTGTCCATTGTCCTGACAGCTTCAGTAATTCCGGCAAGCATCTCATAGGCCTGTTCCTCGGTCTGGATATCATACAGGCCGATTTTGACATAATCCGCACCTGCAGCTGCTGCACCATAGGCAGCAAGGGCAGCGGTGCCGGGTTTGTAGTTAAAATCCCCCAGGGCGGCACTGATGGGTTTTTGGTTTCCTACAGTTTCCTTTACTTCTTTGATCACTCCCGGGAAATTGGCACCAAGAGAGCCTTCCTTTGGATTTTTGACATCGATTATATCTGCACCGCCTTTTAGGGCGGAGATTGCTTCTTCGTTATTTATTGGACTAACCAGCAGTTTCATGTAATGGCCTCTTTTTTATAGGATGGAATAAAGTGTCATATTAAATATGTTTCGAATTGTCTTTGTATTGGATATATATAATGGTATTGCAGTCCATGCCCGGGGAGGTGACCGGAAAAACTACCAGGCGGTTCATCTATCCAGCCAGGTATGTGAAACTTCCAGTCCCTGTGGTATAATAGAAGCTCTCAGTCCGCGGGAAGTCTATATTGCCGACCTCAATATCCTGCAGGGGGAAGGGGAAAACAAAGCCAATATTGATGAACTAAAATCCCTTTCATCCACATCTAATGTCATGTTGGACGCTGGTGTAGACAGGCAGGAGGATGCGGATAAATGGCTGCGAATTGCCGATACTCTGGTGCTGGGCACTGAAACGGCTTCAATGGATGTGATCAGGAACCTGGCAGGCCGGTATCCGGGCCGCATAAGTGTGAGCATTGATCGCAAAAATGGTCAATTACTGTCCAAATCATCGGATATCCCTGAAAATCCTGATCGGGCAATAGAAATGCTCAATGATTTACCCTTGAAAGACATAATTTACCTTGATCTGGACCGTGTAGGCACCTCTTCAGGGATGGACATTGATATGCTTTCCCATCTTGCTAAAATATCCCGTCATCCCCTTCTGCTGGGGGGTGGTGTGCGGGATATGGCAGATATTGCAGAACTTGAAATCGCCGGGATTTCAGGTGCACTTGTCGCAACGGCAGTGCACAAACAAGTTATACCAGTAAAACAACTACGATAAAAATCAGGTGATAACTATGGATGAAGATTCATTTGAGGATGTTGAAGCAGCGTATCATGAAATAAAAATGGGTGGAGGGTGGTATCTTACCATCTCACTGGAAACCAGTGAAAAGTATGAAAAAGAATATGTGGAAATTGCAAAGGAAAGAGGAGGCCAGAAACGGGGTCGTTTTAATCTCAATCCCAAATATGCAAGACAGCTGGGAGAGGCCCTTATCGAATTTGCCGACTCCAATGAGCTTTGATCATTCGAGTCCATTGATGGCTTTATCTACTTCCTTTTTCACTTTGTCCAAACTCTGTGATGCGTCGATGATTACAAATCGTTGAGGATTCTCCTCTGCAAGTTGCAGGAATACATTGCGAACCTCCGAAAGGAAATCCACCTTTTCAAACTTGGTTTGTGCATCACGACTGTTACATCTTGATACGGCAATTTCGGGGTCGATATCAAGTAGTAAAGTAAGGTCCGGTACAACGGTCCATCCCCTGTGCAGTTGCTTGATCCACTCCACCGGCTCATCTAACCTGTCTTTAAGGGTAGACGATTGGTAGGCAACTCTGCTGTCTGAGTACCTGTCTGAAATTATCACTCTACCAGTTTTAATTGCAGGTTTGATCGTATTTCGGATGTGTTCTGCATGATCGGCTGTAAACAATAAGAGCTCTGCAAGGGGATCAACGTCCGAATGGATTGCCCGCATTACAGCCTGGCCGATCCAGTCTTTTGTAGGTTCCCGTGTAAAAATAATATCCGAATAAACGGGATTTTGTTTCAGGTATTCCATAATGGTGGTCTTGCCCGACCCGTCGATCCCTTCAATGGTGACAAGTTTTCCTTTCATTTATACCTCTCAGGTACGGACAGTGTCTTCACTGCCACATTGGGGACATTTTATAGGTATGAAGTTGGGGTCTGCCTGAAATACGAAGCTGCATGTATTGCATACAAAATATACCTTTGATTGGTCTATATCATCCATATTTTCACCTGCATAATATTTATCGGTAAATAATATAACTACTTATTCTCCATTTCCAGTGTATGACGATTATAGGAGTAATTACAAGGGGTAAGTACGGCAACAGATTGATAGACACGCTACATCAACATTCGGATTTTTCTGTCAAAACTGCCTCCCTGCCCGCCAGGTTACCCGATTTTCTGGATGAGCCGGAAGAATTTGTAAAGAAACTGGATATCAATCCGGATGTATTCAATGCAGACACCATTATAACTTACTCTCTGCATCCCGATATTACACCGGTGATTGCCCGCCTGGCCGGACAGGCCGGTGTGTCATCATTGATCGTACCCGGAGGCTCGTCCCGGGCCCCGCTTGTCGAACTGGATAGAATATCTTCGGAATATGGTATCTATATCGAGGTGGATGAGGTATGCTGTACTCTTGCGGAAAAGGAAGAAACAGCACCATATTCCAGTGTCTTTGGTCTTCCGGAATTCGAAGTCTCCACTAAAAGCGGCTATATATCGGATGTCCGGGTCCGGAAGGGTGCACCATGCGGCAGCACATGGAAAATGGCGGAAAAACTAATCAGTACAAAAGTAGAGGATGCTCCCGCAAAGGCAGGTTTGTTAATCCAGCAATATCCTTGCAGAGCCGTCAGAGGGCAGCTGGGAGGAATTCATGATTCGGCGGAGTTACATAAAAAAGCAATGGAGAGGGCCCTAATAACCCTCTCCGAAAAATAAAATTACTGGTTTTGCAATTTTATCCTGTCCTTGAGGATGCATTTTCCACCTGTATGGCCGCCCAGGGGATTATGAGGCGTTCCCAGAGAGTTCATACATCGTGCCATAACGGCTGCACCTCTGGCTAGCCCGTCATCGACAAATACGACTTTTTCTTCAATTTTATCTCCCAATCCCATTGTTTCCAGTTTTTCAAGGATAAGTTTGGGTTTATCTCCTGATATGCCGGCCCTTCCGGTGATTCCAATGGAAGTTTCAGGAAATACAACTCCTTCTTTCTGTGCCACTTCCACAAGGCGGTAGATTACACCTGCCATCACTTCATCGATTACTGCGAACAGTACCTTGAGTCCCTCTTCCTTGTATATCTGTGCACCCAACTCTGTTAATTCATGCATTTTTGAACCATTGGTGCCCACGTCACATCCAATGAGCACGACTCCGATTTCAGCTGCAGCGGCAGGATTTACAGGGACACTTCCATAACGGGTGACATTTTCAGGTACCTTTTCGATAGATATTTTTTCCATTAAGCGGTTTGCATATTCTTTTATTTTCTTCCCCTTCAACAACATGGTAATCATGCCCGGTGGTCTTTCGTCAAAGACATCCAGAGCGGTTCCCAGTTCCAAATCCACAAGTTGGGTCCCACGGATTATAGCATCGGGAATGGCTCCGGCATAGCCACAGAAGTTGCCAATGGTCTTTGCATAGGGTTCCTCCGGGCTGATGACACGCCCGTCAAGTGTGGTTCCAAAATCCATCGATAAACAGGGATTACGGAAATCCACATCCACCCATTTAGCTCCTTCTTTTATACCGGCGGTTGCAAGTTCTCCCTCCATCTCATTGGCCACGATTTCCACACCTGTGGCCCCTGTGGGAGGAAGGACACTGGCAACTGCACCATCAAAAATAACTTTATTGAGTTTACTGAACTTCTGGAATCTGGGGTTTATGTTGTCCTGGGACATCGGAGGCGTCATGTTCCTGGGTGGGACACCCGCCATAAGGCAGCCGTCTGCAAGAGCTTTGATAAATTCTCCCACTTCTTCCGGTACATCGAATCCGGCCACCACGCCGGTGGAGCGGACAACGAAGTGAATATCTTTTTTAATATCCAGATTGGCTTTCTTTACAGCCTCCTGAAGCGTATTCTTGACAAGCTCTGCCACGGATTCGCGGCTTAATTCCACACCTGTAAGCGTCTTGCCGAATACTTTTTCTCCAGGTTTTGGTTGTCTTACATCCCTTGTCATCCTTACGGTTTTCACCACATGGTATGTCGTACCCTTTTCAAGGTCTGTGGCCGTAAGGATGCATTTGGTGGTCGTATTGCCCACCTCTACAGAGGCCACGATGAAATAGGAATTGGATTTTGATTTCAGGTCTATCAGTCTAACGGAAGGAGTCTCGGCCATCCTGGGTTTGTGTGACATAAGGTCTGTCCCTCAGAGGTATGATTTAATTTTTTCCTGTATGCTTACCTGTGGCAATGCACCCACCATTCGGTCTGCAAGTTGCCCATTTTTGAACACAAGAAGGGTTGGAATTGCAGTGATCTGGAATTTTCTCGCAGTAACCTGGTTCTGGTCCGTATCAAGTTTGCCAAAAACAACATCTCCCTGCATCTGCCCGGCAAGGGAATCTATTATCGGTCCGACCCTTTTGCAGGGACCACACCATTCTGCCCAGCAGTCCACTACAACAAGTGGATAACGGCTTACAAAGTCTTCAAAATCGGCATCTGATATTATCATGGCTTCTGCAGGCCAGTTGGTCTTTTCGAGATCTGTCTTAATCTCTTCCATTCTTCTCTTCTTTATTTCTTCGAGTTCGTCCATGCTTCCCCTCGCATCATTTAGATATTTCATAAGCTATATCTGTCATTCTGATTAATTACGAATTATATTGTACTGCATACATTTAAAGGTTTGTATGGTTATTCACAAATAGTGCACAACCAACAATTGCCCGTCCTGGAGGGGTTTCCATTACAAAAGCAGATAGTGAAAAATCAAGCAACCGCACAATATTCGATCAGAAATGTGTAACCTGTGGCACGTGGATGGATAGGATAGAGAATAAAAATAAAAATGCTACCACAACAGTAACATATTCCTGTCCGGAATGTGGTCTGTCCTATACCGTGGATGAATGATTTGATGTGGGAAATTAATCAACTGCTCAATATTGACCCGTATGATTTTGAAAGGCTCGTAGCTCACCTTTTTGATAAAATGGGCTATAATACCCGCTCGACACAACAAAGCAGGGATGGTGGTGTAGATATCGAAATATCTATCGATAATTTTGGTCTTTCCCATCGATGGCTTGTCCAGGCCAAACGTTATTCAGGACCCGTCGGAGTCAAGGAAGTACGTGAATATGGCAGCCTGTCCTACAGGGAAAATGTGGATGGAGTAATTATTGTTACTACTTCCAGTTTTACCGGTGAAGGAAGGAAAGAAGGGGCAAAACACAATCTCAAGCTGATAGAAGGCCCACTGCTTACTGAAATGCTTAATCATTATTGTCCTGATGAAGGAGAGAGTTTCCACCGGAAAGGAAGGGGTGTTGATGTACTTGAAACAGGAGAGGAAGTGTTTGGAAGACATAGCGCAACAATTGAAGGGAACAAAATCTGGCTGGTACTCACAAAGAAACATATCTATTTTGAAAAAATAACTGCCACCCTTTTCTCGAAGAAAAAAGAACTTATCAGGAGAATAGATGCAAGTTCAATTATAGGTTTAAAACAGGATACAAACTCGCTTTATATAGTAATCGATGAGAAAAAACCTGAGGTACTGGCCCTTTCTATCAGGGAGCCAAATAGTTTTGCAGAGAATCTTGAATTGTTTCGTCCTTCTTTTCTGCGGGGCGAAACCCTCCTGAAATTTGAAAAGGAAAAAAAGGGCTGTATGGTGCTTACCAACCGCAGATTTCTCATGATGGATAAAGGCAACACCGAAACTATCAGGTTGAAAGACATTGCAGGGGCAGAGATTGAGAAACAGGGTATTTTGCACAAGGATAAACTTGCAATCCTTGAATCAAAGGAAAGTATTACCAGGCACATATATGATGTGGAAAACGCCTCTGAATGGAGGGAGGCACTCCTGAAAGGCCTGGGAAAGGAATGAATGTTATTTAAGTTGTTGCAAATAGCGCTGGTTCTTGACAACCCGGGTAATTAATGTGGCCACAAAACCAATAGCAAGACCAAGCAATATAACAAGTACCAGATTCCCTTCTTCAGCATACTGGAGAAGGAACTTAAAGAGCAGAGCACTCAGAGCAATCCCCGCTACTATGATATAGCCCACATTGATGTTACAGAGTTTTTCTAACAGACTCATAGTCAACCCCTTGGAATCCCTTTGCAATAAATACTTTCCTTTATTATCGCACAGTGGCATATTTTATAATTAGCACAAAATTTGTCGACTGATTTTTATCCCAGATCTCTATGAGGGCCCAGATCACAACCTGTGCATGGCAGGCACATTGTCCTGAACAGTCTTGTATCAAGCCCTGCTTGATCCAGCTCCTCTTTCAGGAAACGGGTGAGTTTGAGGATACGTTCCTTTGAAGGCCTCTCTATATTAACCTCTTTCTTTCTGAGGGGATGGCTTGTTGCGGGTCTCAGGATAGGAACCACACCTCTTCGTACAAGTTCCCGGATTCCTTCCATTGCGGTTTCATCGCTCTCTCCCAGACCGATTATGAAATTGGAACAAACCTTGTTCTTGCCAAACATCCGGACAGCTTCGGAAAGGCAGTCCAGTATAAAATCAAGGTCCTGTTCACCACAGAGTGCGCTGTACAGTTGGCGGTCCATGGTCTCTACATTATATTTTATCTCATCTGCGCCGGCTTCTTTTAGCAGTTTGTTGGAATTGATTGTGGGATATACTGAAACCCCGATGGGTACATGGTATCTTTCGCATTTTCTGACAACCTCAACCGCCCGTTCAACTTCCTTTTCAACTGTCTCATCAACCCCGGCAGTGATGGATATGGCTTTCATCTTTTTCGTATCATGTGCTTTTTCTATCATATCCAGCACTTCTTCAACTGATTTGACCCTGCCATTGAGTTTTGGGACAGGGCAGAATTTACAGTCAAATATACAGGTCTCGGTCATATTAATATACGCCTGCTCGGGACAGTGAAGCAGTTCTTCCTCAATTTGTCCGCAGGCAAGCAGTTTATCCTCTTTGTAGATACAGATCTTTCCATCCTTTTCAATCGCTTTTAAAGGAGATTTTGCATCTGCTCCAAGTTTTACCCGGCGTCCTCCGGAACTAAAAAAGAATCCTACTTTGCCGGCACCCGGTCCTGCAGTTGAAACAGTAGTTTTCCCGAGTAGTTTTTCATCGATTGCCACTCTTCCTGTTGCCAGTAATTCGGCTTTTGTCTGGGCATCCATATACTCATGGTGGGTAGTAAGATTAATTATAGTTTTCTGCCATCAGTTTATAATAGTGCAGCTATATCCTATTATAGACAGTTTTTGCGGTGGATATAATGAAACAGGATCCGATTTGTAAAAAAAAAGTAGAGGAAGACACTTCTTTCCAGCAGGAGTATGATGGTAAGACCTATTATTTTTGTTCAAGTGAATGCCTGAAAACATTTAATGAGATGAAAAAAAGCGTAATACGTCTCAAACGCAGTCTTGATGAGAAAAAACGTGTTTCTTTTGGCAAACTTAACAAAGATGTTATCAAGCCAGGCATATGTACCCTTTGCGGAGCCTGTGCCGCATCCTGTGAATCCATAGCAATAAAGGGTAAACGTCCCAGGATTGTAGGCCCATGTACGTCCTGTGGTGTGTGTTACAACCAGTGCCCTCGCACTATTACTACAGAAGAGGAACTTGTGGGCAAACTCAGGTTTGCATACAGTGCCAAAAGCCTGCTTCCCCGGCATAATGGACAGGATGGAGGTGCTGTTACGGCATTGCTGGCTTATGGACTGGAGGAAGGCCTGATTGATTGTGCGGTAGTAACCACTCATTCAAAGGATCAACCCTGGAAACCGGTTGCAATTATTGCTGAGGATCGTGCACAGGTGCTTGAGTCCTCTGGTAGCATGTATTCTCACAGCATGACAATGGAACAGTTGATGCAGGCCATTCAGCAGGGTATGCGAAGTATTGCTTTTGTAGGTCCAAGTTGCAATATAGATGCGGTCCACAAGATGCAGCGCAGTCCCTATGGCTTTTTGCATCTGTTCATGAGAGCCAATGTGTTGCGTCTGGGATTATTCTGTATGGATACATTTTCTTACGAAGGCATTAAGGAATTTGTTGAAACCCATGGTATGAGACTTGCGGATATCGATGCAATGAAGATTCGTAAGGGTAAGTTCGAGTTTGAGCAGGCAGGTCAGATAAGCAGATTCTCTCTGTCCGAATTTGATGAATACAGGTCCTCCTCATGCAAGTTCTGTACCGACA
The DNA here is from genome assembly GCF_001683555.1 of Methanohalophilus sp. DAL1. NCBI lineage: Archaea > Methanobacteriati > Methanobacteriota > Methanomicrobia > Methanosarcinales > Methanosarcinaceae > Methanohalophilus > Methanohalophilus sp. DAL1. Next base: position 12,286 of record NZ_MAFX01000005.1, read on the forward strand.
TGGCGGCAGAAAATTCCGATATAAGTTTCGGGGGTGTGGGTACGCCGGATGGTTACACCACGGTTTTTGCCCGCTCCAGTATTGGTTATGAGATATTCAATGAAGCTGTGGAAAATGGTTTTCTGGAGGCCCGGGCCCTGGAGGATTATGAGATGGACAGGGTACTCAATCTTGCCAGGATGAAAAAGGTACAGATGTATGGTGTAAACCGCAGGAGTAAAAAGACCTGATAAGAACATATTAATAGCATTACCTTTTGTGTAACACATACGCTATATTACGCTTACAGAGGCTTCATATTATGATTACAAAGGAACAGGTAGAACACATCGGCTGGCTTGCACGGGTCAATATCGATGAGGAGGACGCTTTTGAATTTGCATCGGAACTAAGCACTGTGCTGGATTATTTCGGACAGCTGGATGAGGTGGAAACCTCGGGTGTCAAGCCTACATATCATGTTGCCGATGTCATGAATGTATTCAGGGAAGATAAGCCAACAGATTCCCTGGAGCAGGCTGCCATTCTTGCAAATGCTGAAGACATACAGGAAGGCTACATAAAAACTCCAAAGATCATCTGAGGGCCAAAAAATGCTGGAAGGTTTATCTGATCTAAAAAACAAGATAGGTTCCTCATCAGCCGAGGATGTTGTTGCCTCCTATCTGGAAAGAATAGAAAAAAGTGATATTAATGCCTTCACCTGTATTGCAGAAGACGCTATTGATCAGGCTAGAAAAGTTGACTCTCTGGACATTGAAGGCCCTCTTGCAGGTGTGCCCATTGCAATTAAGGATAATATTTCCACGAAAGGGTTATCCACAACCTGCAGTTCTGCCATCCTGGATGGTTATGTGCCACCCTATGATGCTCATGTGATCGAAAGATTGCGAAAGGCCGGTGCAGTGATAATCGGTAAATCCAACATGGATGAGTTTGGTATGGGAACCTCCACTGAAACAAGTACCTATGGCCCGACTCTTAATCCCTGGGATGCAGAAAGAGTGGCCGGGGGGTCATCAGGTGGCAGTGCCGCTGCTGTAGCTGCAGGGCAGGTTCCTGTCTCGCTGGGTTCGGATACAGGTGGCTCGGTGCGCTGTCCGGCGGCCTTTTGTGGGACTGTGGGCCTGAAACCGACTTACGGGGCGGTCTCCAGATACGGATTGGTTTCTTATGCCAACTCTTTAGAACAGATTGGTCCACTGGCAAATCGTGTGGAAGATGTAGCAGCCCTGATGGACGTTATTGGCACATATGATAACCGGGATTCAACCTGTGTTAAACATAATGCTGGTTATACTGATGCCCTGCAGGACGATGTGGAAGGGTTAAAGATCGGAGTTCCTGCCGAATACTTCGGGGAAGGCATCGATGATAATGTACAGAAATTGGTATGGGAGGCTATTGGCAAGTTTGAGGATATGGGAGCTGAGTACACAAAAGTTTCGATGCCAAACACACCCTATGCACTGGCAGCGTATTATATCATAGCCATGAGTGAAGCCTCCTCCAACCTTGCCCGTTTTGACGGTACTCGCTATGGAAATCGTTCAGAAGGGGAAAACTGGCATATGATGGCTTCAAAGACCCGGCAGGAAAAGTTTGGTGCAGAGGTAAAAAGGCGTATCCTGCTTGGAACCTATGCTCTTTCTGCGGGCTATCATGACAAATATTATCTAAAGGCCCTCAAGGTTCGCACCCTTGTAAAACAGGATTTTGAAAGAGCTTTTGAGGACGTGGATGTATTGATGGCACCCACAATGCCAACTCCTGCCTTCAAGATAGGGGAAAAAATGGATGATCCCCTCTCCCTGTATCTTTCGGATGTCAACACTGTCCCGATTAATCTTGCAGGAGTGCCTTCCATATCAGTGCCATGTGGTTTCTCCGAAGGTCTGCCTGTAGGACTGCAGGTAATCGGGAACTACTTTGATGAAGCTACCATTCTCAAGGCAGCCCACTCTTTTGAGAAAAATACCAATCATCATACTAAACTGGCCCCCGGAGTGGTATAAATGGTATACGAAAATCCCGATGGTGTCATGATAGGCCTGGAGATACATGTCCAGCTCAACAAGCTTGCTACCAAGTTATTCTGTGGCTGTTCCACGGACTATCATACTTCAGAACCCAATACTCATGTATGTCCGGTATGTATGGGCCTTCCCGGATGTCTGCCGGTGCTGAACAAAAGGGCTGTGGAATATGCTATCAGGATCGGACTGGCCCTAAACTGTGAGATTGTGGAACAAACCCAGTTCCATCGTAAGAATTACTACTATCCCGATCTTCCAAAAGGTTTCCAGACCACCCAGTATGATTACCCGATTGTCAGTGATGGCAGGGTGGTAATTGAAGGTGAGGACGGTGAACATGTCGTTCGGATCAGGCGCGCCCATATGGAGGAAGATCCGGGTAGACTGATGCACATGGGTACCATTGACAGGTCCAGGGGTACACTGATTGACTACAACCGCTCGGGCATGGCCCTGATTGAGATTGTTTCCGAGCCGGATATGCGCAGTCCCCGGGAAGCCAGACGTTTCCTGGACAAGCTGCGTAACATCCTTGAGTATCTGGACGTCTTCGACAGCACCCTGGAAGGCTCGATGAGGGTGGATGCCAACATCTCTATTGCGGGGGGTGACCGAACCGAGGTTAAGAACATCTCTTCCCACAAAGGCGCCGAAAGGGCCCTGCTCTATGAGATCATGCGTCAGAAGAATATCAAACGCCGTGGAGAAGAGGTTGTTATGGAAACACGTCACTTTGACGAGGCTCGTGGGGTCACGATTTCCATGAGGACCAAGGAAGAAGAGCACGATTATCGTTATTTCCCCGAACCTGATCTGGTACCCATGAGGGTTGGAAGCTGGGTTGAGGGTATCCTTGAAACCCTTCCCGAGCTGCCTGATGCCAGGCGTAGCAGGTTCATTTCGGACTACGGAATGGTGGATACCCATGCCAAGGCGCTGACATCTGACATCAGGGTGGCGGATTTCTATGAAGAGGTTGCCTCTAAGGTAGATCCTGCAGCAGCAGCGGTATGGGTTTCCGATGTCCTCAAGGGAGAGCTCAATTACCGTGATCTCACCGTAGCTTCCTTTACAGTAGAAGATATGGTAAAGATCATCGAGCTGGTAGTCAGTGGTAAGGTTACCGAAAAGGCAGCTGTGGAGATCATACGTACCATCCTTGATGAAGGCGGGTCCCCGATGGACATTGTAAAGGAGAAGGGGCTGCTGAAGGTAGAAGGGGATGTGGTCGACCAGGCTGTAGAGGCAGTTTTGAAAGAAAACCCGCAAGCTCTGGAGGATTATTTTGCAGGTAAGGAAAAATCCCTGAACTTCCTTGTAGGTCAGGTAATGAAGAAAACACGTGGTCGTGCGGATGCCCGCTCAGTACGTGAGATGATGCTGGAGGAAATTGATAAGAATTATCGATGATTGCCCCAAAACAATTATATGTTTTGAGGGCTATTTAGCCAGCCCGATACTATTAATTTAATTACAATTATTACAAAGGTGAGAATATGGCAAGATTCCCCGAAGCTGAGGAACGTATACTTAATAAGAAGATTTGCATGAATTGCAATGCCCGTAACGCTGTAAGGGCTGTTAAATGCAGAAAGTGTGGTTACAAAAATCTCCGTGTAAAATCCAAGGAAGTAAAGAGAGGCTGATCGGTCTGATGCAGGTGGAAGAGTACCTCAATAATATTGTAAAGAGGGACGGTTGTGTCCATCTGACACTTATAGACCCCGCCTCCCAAAAACCTGAAAAGGCGGCAGAGATTGCAAAAGCTGCCGTTGAGGGAGGCACCGATGCTATAATGATTGGGGGTTCCACCGGAGCGATGGGTCAGGTTCTTGATCAGACCCTTCAGCTGATGAAAGAACAAATTGATGTGCCAACTATTCTTTTCCCCGGCGATTCCGCAGGCGTGAGTTCATACGCCGATGCTATTTTTTTCATGAGCCTGCTGAATTCCAGGGATATCAACTATATTGTTACCAACCAGGCGATGGGTGCACCTCTTGTACGCAAATTCGGCATTGAACCCATTCCAATGGCCTACCTGATAGTGGAACCAGGCGGCACGGTTGGATGGGTAGGGGATGCACGTTTGCTGCCCCGTACAAAACCGGAGCTTGCTGCAGCCTATGCTCTTGCAGGATCCTACTTTGGAATGCGCTATGTTTATCTCGAGGCAGGTTCGGGTGCAGATAATCCGGTTCCGGTTGAAATGGTGGGTGCTGTGAAACATGCTATCGATAAAGGACACTTGATAGTAGGTGGAGGTATCCGCGACCGTAATGCTGCAGCTGCCTGTGCAAAGGCAGGGGCGGATATGATCGTGACAGGTACTGCCGTGGAAGATGCTGGCGATGTCCGCGCAAAGATTGCTGAATTCGTTTCTGCGATCAAAAGTTAAAAATGGATTTCCCTTAATGAGGTGGGAAATGCTTAAAGTAAAAGGTATTTCAAAAATTTACGATTCTCCCTGCGGGAAAAAACAGGTACTTGAGGACATCAGTTTTACCGTACAGAATGGCGAAATACTTGGTATTACAGGTAAAAGCGGTAGTGGCAAATCTACCTTGCTTAAAATTTTGCGTGGAATTGAAACCTTTGACAGTGGGACGATTGAGATTGACGAAACGGCTATAAGTCCGGATATGGGGCAAACCGGTCAACGTTTTTTGATGAGCAATAGTGCCCTTCATCTTCAGCGCAACTTCAGCCTCTGGTCCGGTAAAGCAGTTGAAAATATAATCCGCAGGCTTTATTATGCAAGGGAAGGTTACGAAGCCCTTCCGGATAACGATCACCCTCTTTACGATGAAATGTATGAGGAGGCAATGGCCTATCTGGGTATTGTGGGTTTGAAGGAAAAAGCCCTGCATTTCTCCGGAGCATTGAGTGGAGGAGAAAAACAACGTCTGATTCTTGCCCGCCAGCTTGCATCCCGGCCATCCGTGCTGCTTCTTGATGAGCCTGTCACAATGGCTGGACCGGATTCCAAACAGCAAATACTGGACATAATTCTTCTTCTGAAAGAAAAACTCAACATTCCTATTCTGGTAGTATCCCATCTGCCGGAAATTTTGAGTTACCTTGCCGATGATATGCTCTGCATTGATGAAGGAAAAATTGTAGCATCAGGTGACTCTGGACAAGTTCTGGACAAGTTCCTTCATGGGATGGCTGACAAAAAACCTCTGGGTACTTTTTCAGAGGAGGTTTGTGTCAGGGCAGAAAATCTTGCCAAGCGTTATTCCCTCTGGAGGGTAGGAGAAGTTCTGGACCTGAAGGATATCTCTCTTTCTGTTAACAGGGGTGAGATACTGGGTTTGATAGGCCCTTCCGGAAGTGGCAAGACAACCCTGCTGCGGATGCTTGCCGGCCTTCTCGAACCTCAAAGCGGAAGGGTCCTTTATTCTCTTGAGGATAACTGGATTGATATTTCCCGTTTCAGCCCGCAAAGAATGGAAATGCGTCGCAGAATGAGTATCATGCATCAGGAATTTACGTTGTCCCCCCATTCCACAATAGGACAGCATATTGCCTTTAAACTCAGGCTCAAAAGACAGGGTGCGATAGAACACGCCCGTCAAAAAGCAGAGGAGTTGGGTATTTCTGAAAAGATGCTGGATACGATTTATCAGTTGCCCGATATGGCAGAGGCAGAAAAAGAACAATCCCTTTCAAAAATGGGACTGACGCCACAGGTCTATCTTGAATTATTCCCCGCCTGGCCGCAACTCGATGTGGCCAAATATGCAGAACCTGTATTTGATGCTCTGGATCTTTCTCCTGACATACTTGAAAAGAAACCTGCACAGATAAGTGGCGGAGAACATGTGAGGTCCTACATAGCGGTATCTCTTGCCACATCTCCGGATATACTCATGCTGGATGAACCTTTTGGAGATCTTGACCCGATTACTCTGAGAGATGTTACCAATTCGCTCAAGGAAATAAATCGCAGGTTTGGCACGACAATAGTTTTTGTCAGCCATCATATGGATTTTGTGAAAGAAGTAGCCCACAGGGCAGTTTTGTTATCCGGAGGTTCGGTTATTGAAGAGGGGGATGCCCGGCAAGTATGTGATAAATTCATAGAATCAACCGGTGTGACCTACATTGGAAAGGGTATTGACGGGATGATTTCAAAGTAATTCTGATATTTTTTATGCGGATACAGTTTTCAGGCTGTGTGGTAATTCTTTCTTCTGCTTGTTTTCATTTTGTTTATATATGGTGAAATACAATATACTTCTTGGAGGTTTAATAAAATGTACGATCCAGTATATTATATGAAAAAATTTGGGCTTTTTACCGTGGGCTTGTATGCCCTGACCGAAGAGAAGATTAATGAATATGTGAAAGAACTCGTCGAAAGGGGGGAAATTAACAGGGAAGAGGGTAAAAAGTTCGTGACAGACTTGATTGAATCCAAGAGAAAGCAGCAGGAAGAGATGGAGGAAAAGATGTCTTCCCGGGTCAAGGAAGCTGTCAACAAATCCGATGTTGCAACTCAGGAACATGTAAAGAACCTGGAAGAAAAAATCGACCGGCTTGAAAAGATGCTTGCAAAATCTTTGGGCGAGGATGTACCCGCTGAAGAAAAAGACAAGCATGAAAAAGATGATGAGTGGTCCTGATACCATTCATTTCTAACATCTCTTTTTTGATACCATGGTACCGGGTATTTCTCACAGATATTCAATGGTTAAACGATACGGGCGTATCATAGACGTACTTGTATCGAACGGATTTGGTTACTTTGTGGATAAAATGGGCCTCTGGTCAATGGGGTCTGTTCGCAGCCGTGTAAAAGGTCGGTTTGGAAGGGAGCAGGAAAAGGATACCCGGCCGGAAAGGGCACGTAAGGTACTTGAGGAACTGGGCCCCACCTATGTCAAATTCGGCCAGTTACTCAGCATGCGGGAAGACCTGATACCCCTGAAATACGCACAGGAATTTACAAAACTTCAGAACGATGTTCCTCCTTTTCCCTTCGAAGATGTAAAAGCAGTACTCAAAACTGAACTTGGCGGGGATATACCTGAACTTTTTTCTGATTTTGATGAAAAACCGGTCGCAGCTGCATCTATAGGTCAGGTTCATAAAGCACGCCTCCATAGTGGGGAAGATGTGGTTGTAAAGATACAGAGGCCCGGTATCCGCCGCATAATTGAAGCGGACCTGGATATCATGTACAGTCTTGCCGGATTTGCCCAGCAGCACATCGAGGAAATAAAACTCTATAATCCGGTAGCTGTTGTAGACGAACTGTCAAGGTCAATTCACTCGGAAATGGACTATACTCAGGAAGCAAGAAATATCGAACACTTCCTGTCCAACTTTGAAAACGATCCTGTTATTGTAATTCCCCGTGTATACAATGATTACAGCAGTGATCGCATCCTGACCCTCGAATATATTGAAGGGATAAAATGTAACAAATTTGAAAAGCTGGCAAATGAGAATCTGGACCGGGAAAAAATTGCCACAGATGTTTCTGAAGCTTTTATGAAACAGGTTTTTGAACATGGTTTTTTCCATGCTGATCTTCATTCAGGCAACATATTTGCCCTGGAAGACGGCAGAATCGCCCTGCTGGATTTCGGTATGGCGGGTCATCTGTCCGAAGATATGCGTGGGCTTTTGGTAGATGCCCTTCTAGCCGTAACAAACGGGGATAGCACCCAATACATAGAGGTTATGCGTGATCTGGGAGTAGCGGATGAAAAACTGGATGTGCGTTCCTTCAAAGTTGATTATGATCATTTCCTTTTCAAATATTACGGACGCACGCTGGATCAGGTGGATGCCACAGAGGTTTCCTCTGAAATGCTGTCTCTTTTGCGTAAACATCAGATACAGGTACCTCCGAATATTGCCCTGCTTTTTAAAGGAGTAATGACTGTGGGTGGGTTTGCTATGCAAATGGTCCCGGATTTCAATGTAACTGAGATCGCCGAGCCCTATGCACGTAAATTCATGAAAAAGCGCTTTTCTCCGCGTAATATGGCCAAAAACAGTTCCAAAAATCTCTGGTATGTAAGCAGGCTTCTCAGTCGTGCCCCGCTGCAACTTTCACACATTCTCGAGGTCGCCGAAAAAGGTTACCTCAATCTTAAATTTGAACATGAAGGCACCGACCGTCTCCTTTCGGAAATAAGCGTTGCCTCCAACCGGCTTGCTTTCAGTCTTATTATTTCTGCCATTATAGTTGGTTCTTCCCTGGTTATACAAACCGGTATGGAACCCCAGGTGTGGGGTGTTCCGTTATTTGGTCTGTTTGGCTTTTTTGCTGCCGGGATTTTCGGTATGGGTCTGATTATATATATTATTAGGACTGGAAGTCTATAATATCACAATTTACATATTGCAAATATGCTAAATATAATGCCCAGAAAAACGGAGGAATCCTATGACTGATCCCCAGATCGAAAGAAAACTTATCGAAATTATGCGTATTATCAATGAAAGTGACAGGCCTGTAGGTGCCCGTATCATTGCCGACGAATTACGCAACAGGGGTTACAATCTTGGTGAAAGGGCGGTACGCTATCACCTCAGGATACTGGACGAGCGTGGCTTTACCGAAAAACACGGCTATACAGGTCGCTCCATCACATTAAGAGGTAAGGAAGAACTGGAAGAGGCCCTTATAGGTGACAGGCTTGATTTTGTAATCACAAGGATTGAGGACTTGATCTATCGCACAGATTATGACCCCGTAACAAAGCAAGGGAATGTGATAGTAAACGTATCTTATGTGGACAAGGATGACTTTGAAAAAACTGCCGACTTGATGAGAAGTGCAGTTGATTACTCAATAAGTCCCAGGGTGGGAATATTTGAAGAAGATTCGGAGGATATATTTGTTTCACCGGGGAAAGTGGGGATTGCGACAGTTTGCAGTATTACTTTTGATGGGGTTCTCCTGCGGCATGGAATTCCGGTCAAGCCTAACTTTGGGGGAATTCTTGCCGTGGAAAACAATGAACCAGTGGTGTTTAAAGACCTTATCTCGTACAGGGGTACATCTATAGACCCGATTAAGATTTTTTTGATGCGCCAATCCACATTGGTAACAGGATTGCTTCAGTCGGGTTCTGGGACCATACTGGCTAATATGCGTAGTATTCCACAATCTGCTGCGGGAGATGCCCGTCTTCTTTTCCAGCAATTGCATGAATCTGATATAGGCGGGTTACTTGCAATGGATAATGAATCGGGTAATGTGCTGGGAGCACCTGTAGATGTTGGTATGTCGGGGATTGTTGTTTCTGTAGGTGTAAACGCCCTGGCTGTTGTTGAAGAATACGGTATCGATGTAACTATCCGGCCGGTTTCAATGATTATGGATTATGGAACAATGAAAACCCTGTAAGATCATCTATTTTCATTTTTTATTTATATCGTAGGGTTTAAGGAATTGTCCTTCTACCTCATCCCTGTGGAATGTATTGTAACTACAGAAAGGTATTATCCTTCCGTCCGGTGTGGCATAATGGATGCCACAGCGGCAAACTCTTTCCAGGTCAAAATTATAGAGATCCTGGAAATGCATTGCTCCAACAAAAAGCGTTTTTCGGTGGAATTGGCTGGTTACTTCCCGATCCCCTTCCTTTATTATGTTGATCAGCATTTTTGTAACATTGATTGATTTCGGGGCTTTTTCCTGATTGACCAAACCCGGAATCTGTCGGACTACTTTGGCAAGGGTAATTAAATTTCTGGTTTTTTTACCGTTGAGATTTTGTGTGGCATCATCAAGCAACTCGACGAATCCCTCAACATCAAGGAAATCCGTAATCGGTATTATCCTGCCCTCCTCCACAAAAAGGTAAGTTCCGGCTCCACAGTGCGGATGGACTGTGAATTCGGGAAGGTGTTTTCCCTGTATTCCTTCTATAAAACGCGAGATGGGTACAACAAAAGGTACTGGGTACCAGGCTGTTTCGGGTACTTGGCCAGAGGTTTGATCTGCAAGTCCCTTGATCAGGTCAGGTATGGTGAATCTTTGTTTTTCTCTGCTTTGTCTGTCGATTCTACCGGTGAATGCCACAGGCTGGAAGTTGATTCCTTTCACCACGTCCAGCTTATCGGCGGCAAAGTGAAGGATATCGGCAAGTTGATCATCATTTTCCCCTTTAACCAGGGTGGGCACAAGAACAATACTGCGAATACCCGCTTCACGGCAATTATTTATTGCTTTTTCTTTTACAGGCAAGGCATTGAAATTACGTATCTTTTGGTAAGTTTCTTCTTTGACCCCATCAAAGGAGAGATATATTGTATGCAATCCCGCATTTTTCAGTTTTCGGGCAAATTCAATATCCTTTGCGATTCTGACGCCGTTTGTAGCAATTTGAATCTGGACAAACCCCAGTTCCTTTGCCTTCTGGATCATAGCAGGCAGGTCATCTCGGACAGTTGGTTCTCCGCCTGAGAATTGTATTGCCGGACAGGGGGTTGGTTTTTCTTCTCTCAGAGTTTTTAGCATATCTTCTATCTGCTGGAAACTAGGTTCATAAATGAAGCCCCGGCTCTTTGCATTGGCAAAACAGATGGGACAATTGAGGTTACAACGATTTGTAACATCGATGTTTCCAAGAAGGGTTGTTGTTTTATGGGACGGGCAAAGTCCGCAATTCAAGGGACAACCCTCATCATCTGAAGTCCGCGGGTTTGAAACTTCGTTTCCTTCATGTCGATATTTCTGGAATTTTCGGTACAGGTTGGCATCCGACCAGTAGACTTCTTCGAATTTGCCATGCTCCGGACATTCTTTTTCCATCAATACTCTGCCATTTTTCTCAAATATACTGGCTTCTATGATTTCCTTACATTCCGGACAAACAGATTTAGTGCTATGCATATATGTATCCTTCTCAACTGTGAACTTATGTTCTGCATCTATTTATCAGGTGCCTATAAAAGGGAGGTATATATCACCCCATCAGCAAACCTCCCTTAAATATCACTTATTCTTCAAGTATAATTCTTGCTATGTCATCTCCCACATCAGAGGTTTTAGAGTTGCCTCCCATATCATAGGTTTTGACATTGTTTTCCATTATGTTCTGTTCAATGGCAGAAACAATACTTGCACCAGCTTCGGTTTCTCCGAGCTGGTCTATCAGCATGGAACCGGCCCATATTGTGGCGATAGGGTTGACCTTGTTCTGCCCCTTGTACTTGGGTGCAGAACCGTGGATTGGTTCGAACATGCTGGTACCTTCGGGATTGATGTTTCCGCCGGGTGCAAGTCCCAGTCCTCCCTGTATCATTGCGCCCAGGTCGGTGATAATGTCCCCGAACATGTTGGGGGTTACAACTACATCAAACCAGTCGGGATTTTTAACAAACCACATGGTAATAGCATCAACATAGTTGAAATCTGTATCAACATCGGGGTGTGTGGCAGCTACCTCTTCAAATTCTTCTCTCCAGAATCCATAGATATCGGAGAGCACATTTGCCTTATCCACAGAAGCCACATGCCGGTCACGCTTTTCTGCAAGATCAAAGGCATACTCGATAACCCTTTTGGTACCCTCTTTGGAGATCATTCCTATCTGATAGGCGATCTCCTCGCTGTCGGTTTCGATGTCAAGGTCAAATTTTGCGGAGTACAGGGAACGTGAGACTTCAAGCATTTCCTTGCTGGTACCCTTTTTGGACCTTCCACCGATTCCGATATAGAAATCTTCAGTGTTTTCCCTTACCACCGTAAAATCAATATCTGTCGGGGTTTTATCTTTTACAGGAGTCCATACTCCCTCGAGAAGTTTTATTGGACGTAGATTAATATACTGGTCAAAATAAAAACGTGCAGCAAGCAGGATGCCTTTTTCGAGCACACCCGGTGCAACCCTGGGATCCCCTATAGAACCCAGGTATATGGCTGAATAGTCGGACAGTTCTTTGAGTGTGTCCTCGCTTATCAGTTCTCCGGTTTCAAGGTAATGGTCAGCACCGTGCGGATAATCAATCCAATCCACATCGAATCCGAATTTTTCTCCTGCGGCATCTATAACTTTCATTCCTTCTGCTACAATTTCCGGGCCGATGCCATCTCCGGGAATTACAGGCACTTTATATTGGGTCATTGTTAATTATCTCCGGTATTATTAAGATTTATCGATTATCTTTCGTGTGTACTCTATCAGTCCACCGGTATTTACAATCTCCCTTACAAAATCAGGGAGGGGTGTTGCCTGATACTTTTCTCCTTTGGACAGGTTCTCGATTACACCGGTGGAAATATCCACTTTAAGCTTATCGTTCTCATCTATCCTGTCGGTATCAGCACATTCCAGTAATGGTACACCGATATTGATTGCGTTTCTGAAAAAGATTCTTGCAAAGGATTTTGCAATAACGCATCCAACCTTTGTCCCTTTTAGTGCCAGGGGTGCATGTTCTCTGGATGAACCGCAGCCAAAATTGCTTCCAGCAACGATTATGTCATTTTCCTTTACATTTTCTGCAAAATCTGATCTCACTCCTTCGAATGCATGTGCTGCAAGTTCTTCAGGGGTGTTTAGGACCAGAAATCTTCCCGGGATAACCGCGTCAGTATCCACGTCATCTCCGAATTTCCATACTTTTCCTTCCATTCTATCACCGGCAAATCAAATCACTGGATGAGATGGCATCTTGTATCCAGAATTGTGCTAATAATACAAATAATCATATAATAATCTCATCCCTGAATGGTATATTTTTCCCACATTTCATCTGAAATAGCAATTTGTAGCATCATGTATGGTTGTATCGGGTTTCCAATAGCAAAATATATCCACTTACCTGCCAGATTCCAGATGATGGCAGCTCATAATAATCCATTGTGCGTCAATGAATCCCTTCCTTTACGCAAAATAGTGCATATGTCGGGAGTGGCGGTTCCTTTTATCGCGGATATTTATGGCAGAGAATATGCCGCACTGGCACTTGCGAGTGCAACACTTATTTTTCTCATTATGGAAGTTATCAAACCGGCTGAAAAGAAATGGTATGTATATGGTCTTTTATGGAGGAACAGGGAGAAAGAAGTGTTTGCACTGGATCCTTTTTTTTACATTCTATCTTTCTTTGTCCTTCTGGGTCTGAGTTATTTTGTAAACGAAGGTATATGTTATGCTTCCATGGTAGTTTTGGCTCTGGGTGATGGAGTAGCTCCGCTGATCGGTCATCTGGGGAAATTGAAACTGCCTGGCTCATGCAAGACGGTGGAGGGCACTACCGGAGGAATAATCCTGTCTTCTATAGTAGGATTTTATTTTGTTGGAGCGCTGGCTGTAGTTGGTAGTGTGGCCGGTATGGTCGCGGAATGTTCTATTTCCCGCCATGATAACCTTTTTATACCATTTGCTGCACTTATGGCAATGCTTTTAGTAAGAGTATTTTTTAAAATTAATGTATGAAATATTTTTTAAAAACCTCTTTCACTGAATCGGAATCTGTATTTTTGTATTCAGGATTGTTAATTATTATTAGTTGAAATTAAATAGAAAACAATATATGGGTCAACAAGGAAAGTCTTTTCCCTAGGGAATGATTTTATCTAGCTCATTTAGATTCTATCTCTGAGTTTATGCTGCTTTAAATTGATATAATACAGGTTGTTACAATGCACAAAGATGAACTGATCCAGTTGCATACTTTGATGGTCCAAATCAAAAGGTATCTGGAAGATCAGGGTGTAGAGCATGATTTTGAGGATTATAATTCCCTCTCCATAAGTCCGGTCCACATCCATCGAAGCAAAGCAGAACACAAGCATGCAATCTTTATCCTCGGCAATCACCTGGCATCCATCATATCAGAAGATGAGATCTCCAGTATAAGCAGGACTTCTGTCAGGATGCAGGAGTTTGCCGAGAGATCGGGAGATGGGTTTTCACATAGTAACTGAAAGGAACTTAAGATATGACAGGCCAATTATCTGTCAATAAATCTTCATACAAACCTGCGGGATATAGATATTTCTTCATAATTATTCCGCATTCCCCGTCGATGTAATAACCCGGTTCATACCAGCAGTCAACAAATCCCATGCGACTATAAAGACGTCGGGCGTTTTTATTGCTGGCACGTACTTCCAGGCGCACATATTTTACGTTCCGGTTGCGAAAATATCTCTGTATTACCTGCAATAATGCCTGACCGATTCCCCTTCTCTGGAATTCTTTTTTAACGGCAAGGGAAAATATCCTCCCTTCCTGTTCACTACTGCGATATCCCATTACAAAACCAGTAATGGTTTTCTCACTTTCAGCAACAAGAAACCCTTCCGGGTTCATTTCATAAAAATTCATGTAGGTGTAGGGGTCATGGTCTTCGAATGCCTCCATTTCAATCTGCAGCACTTCGGCAAAATCCTTTCCTTCGAATTTTCTAAACAGCAATGTTACCCCTCCCGGGCCTTTACAATTTTTTAACGTGCCTCACATCCACGGCAATGCCCCGGTTGGAATGTATCATCTCGGGGCCGCTCATTGCAGCACGTCCGACACAGAATGCTTTATCTCCGCATATGAATACTTCATCATTGGGGCGAATCCGCTCATCTGCATCGATGACTCCCGGTGCCAGTATTGAACCGCGTGGCACGAAATCATCGATATTTACAACATAATTTCCTGTTTCAATAATCCTTTTAGCTCCTTCAATGGTCAGGGCTATTGTACCATTTTCGGGAATCAGGGTTATGAGTTGTTCCTTATCCAGGAATGCCTGGTAGCGGGGGAATGGGGCTTTTATTTTTGAATCCGGGGGTAAAAGGGCTTCACCGCAACCCACACCAAACTGGTAATCTGCAATGGCTTTTAGCATGTCCCGTCTGTAATCTCCTCTGTAGCTGAGCCCGTTACACAATTCTTTCATCGTATCTTCCAGTTTGTGCAGGGAGTTTTGGGAGGTTACATTTCCGTCGGATGTGTAAGTTATTTCCAATCCGAGTTTTTTGGATACGTTTTCACATATACTGCGATATTCATCTTCCACATGTGCTACAATATGTTTGTAAGGATGTTTTAGCAGGAAATTCTCCAGACATTCCCCTACCCATCTGTGTTCCTCTGCATCCCAGTAGCCCGTTACCGTGGTGTCATAATGTGCTGCAGGATATGTGACTTCCAGTTCCCGGGGTACTACTCCCAGGGGTGAGGTGATTATGACTTCCTGCACAAGTTTGAGGTTTTTGCCAAGTGCCTTGCGGAATCTGGAATGGGTCATAGAAATAGAGTAAGGTTTGCGGGCCGAACAGGGTAAAAGTAGCAGGACATCCTTTTCTGGTGGTGTGTATCGCTGTTGTACTCGTCGGGCAAAGCGTACAACTTCGGGCCTTGTCAGGGATTCAGAGGTTGTTGCAAGCAGGGGTGCGGGTTTGAATAGGGCTGTTCTTTCTTCGAGGAAATCGTATTCTGCATCACTCAGGCGCAGCATTGCCACAAGGGCGGGGTTATGACGGCATCTTCCTTCCACGTATTCCCTGAGAGAGGCACTGCGTATCCGTTGTCTGACAAGGGCCACTTCTGCCTCAAGAATAGCGATGTTATGTTTTTCAAGTAGCCGGGCGCGTTGTTTTTTATCCATGTCTTTTACTTCTTTTGCACTCGTACCGCTGCAATGAGCACAGCAACAGGGCAATTCTGCAAGTCTGTCCAGGTGGATGAAACCGGCAGATGTCATGTATTTATCTTCAAAGGCAGCGATCGTTGCCCTTGTCGTATCCAGGATGTCCACGCCCAGATAAATCAGCATGGCAACATTTTCAGGCAGGGCGATATTCGGTGCATACAGGGCCGAATCCGGTGCAATGTTCTTCCTTACCTTCATGAGCTCGGCCAGCAGCCTGCGAGGGTTGCCTTCATGACAGCCGATGCCGTCTGCCACATAGAGGTCCCGTGTAGTTTCCGGGTCTCTTTCAGAATAGGCTATACCCGTGGGTCCCTCGTCAGCTGGCACATCAATCTTTTCACAGGTAACATCTCCTGCTACCATGGACGAATATGTGCAGGAAGGCATGATTATGAGTTTATTTTTTCCCACACGTTCCCTTAATTTCAGGGTAGCTTGTGTTGCTGCTTTTCCATTCCCGAAATGCCATTGGCTGCCTGGATATATTATATCTCCTTCTGCCTCTGGTTTGAGGGAAGAAGGGTCAATTACCGCTGGTGTAGGGATTGTGTTGTTAAGATAGAGGCTTCCCGTTCTTGCAGCCCCATCTCTCTGGTGGACTTCAAAGTATCTGGTCATGGCATAGAATAGAACTATATAGATCTAAACGTTTTCTACTCAATCACATAATATTGATCAATACATTACAGGTTGAACGTATATGCTTCTTAACAGGCTGAAGGAGATAGTCGGCGATAAAAACGTAAGTAATTCGGCCTCGGACATTTGTTGCTATTCTTCGGATGCATCCCGGGTAAAAGGTCGTCCTGAATATGTGGTACGCCCCCATAATTCAGAACAGGTAAGCAAGATAGTAAAACTTGCTTCTGAAAATGAAATGCCTGTGGTGGCCCGGGGTGCTGCCAGTGGGCTTGCAGGTGGTGCAGTACCGGTACGTGGTGGAATTGTGCTGGATATGAGCGGTATGGATGAGATTATCGATATAGACATTGATAATCTGCAGGTAACCATCGGACCTGGGGTCGTGCATTCCAGGCTAAACGAAACCCTGAAACCCCATGGTTTTTTCTTCCCTCCCGATCCGGGCAGTACTGCTATGTGTACCCTGGCGGGCCTTATAGCGAACAATGGCAGCGGAATGCGTTCCGTGAAATATGGAACTACGAAACGTTATGTGCTGGATCTTGAAGTAGTTCTTGCGGACGGCAGCATCATAAGGACCGGTTCAAGAACACTAAAAATGGCTTCAGGTTATGATCTGACATCCCTGATGGTAGGTTCTGAAGGAACCCTGGGCATAATTACTGAGGCGGTTTTGAAGATTTATCCCCTGCCCCGCGCCAGGCTGGTAATTCTCCTTTCCTTTGATAGTGCAGAAAAAGCGGGAGGCGCAGTTGTGCGTATCCTTTCCTCGGGAACTATTCCCTCCGCCTGTGAAATACTGGATAATACCACTATTCGTGCCCTGAAATCCTATGATCCGAGTCTTGATATCCCTGATGCAGGTGCTATTCTTATGGTTGAGGTGGACGGTTCAGAAGGTGCGGTCTCCGAGGCGTCAGAAATGGTGAAAAAGGTATGTGAAGGGATTGCAGATGACATACGTGCGGCAAAGGATGAACAGGAAAGTGACCGCATATGGGCCGGTCGGCGTATCGTGGGGGCGGCAATAAGTCGCCTGGATCCCCTGCGCAATCGGGTGTATGTAGGAGAAGATGTCGGTGTGCCAATAAAAAAGATACCTGAGATGATCGAGAATGTACACAGGATATCCGATGAAGTAGGAATTCCGATCATGATATATGGCCATATAGGAGATGGCAATCTGCATACCGGTATGAGTATCGATATGCTCAGTGAGGAAGAATGGGACAAGCTCCACAGGGCTGCTGACCTTATCTATCGCAAGGCAATAGAACTGGGGGGGACTGTCTCCGCAGAACACGGAATTGGTGGTGCACGCTCGAACTATATGGAACTTGAGCATCCTACATCCCTGCCGGTAATGTCCCTTATCAAGAAAGCCCTTGATCCCAAAGGAATCCTCAATCCAGGAAAACTGGGGTTGGATAAATGAATGATGAAAATCGCAGGTCGTTCCTGAAATGTGTGCACTGTGGAACCTGCAGGGCTTATTGCCCGGTATTCAATGAATATGGTTGGGAATCCACCAATGCACGGGGCCGAATGCTCATCGCCCAGCAAATAGATGAAGGGGCGGATATTGATGACAGTTTCCGTTTTTCCCTGGATACCTGTACAACCTGCGGCATATGTGAGCAAATGTGCCCTTCAGGGGCAATACCTCCGGATGTAGTTGAAAATGCACGTGCAGCAGTTGTGCGCAAGGCCGGAGCCAGTAAGGCTCAGGAAAAACTCAAAAAGGATACTGTTGAATGGGGCAATCCCCTGCGCGAATCCCGGCAACGTCTGCACTGGCTTGAACCGACGGAGAGAGATGAACTGCCTGATAAATGCGAATATGTTTATTTTGCAGGTTGTATGACTGCATACAGGTATCCGGAAGTTGCACGTAAAACCTTTGATATACTCAAGAAGTTCGGGGTGGGTGTTTTGGAGGACGAGGTATGCTGTGGTTCCCCTCTGCTTCGCACAGGCTCTGATGCCTGTGAATTAATCGAGCACAACATGGAGCAGATAAAAAAGAGCGGAGCAAAAACCATAATCACAGGATGTGCTGGTTGCTACACTACTCTGAAAAAGGACTATCCCGATGGGTTTGATGTACTTCATGTTTCCGAGTTTTTAGAACAAAAACTCGATGAACTGGATATCCACAAACTTGATATTTCCGTGTCCTATCACGACCCCTGCCATATAGGCAGGGCACATGGTATATACGAAGCACCGCGCAATGTTATCAGGCGTATCTGCAATCTAGAGGAGATGGACACCCACCATGAAAATGCACACTGCTGTGGTGGCGGAGGTGGTGTGAGGAGAAGTTTCTCAGATCTTTCCCGCTCTCTTGCCTCCAAAAGACTGGATGAGATTCCAGAAAAGGCCGAATTACTCGTAACTTCCTGTCCCCTGTGCCGCTCCAATCTTGAGATGGCTGCAGAAGACTGTGAGCTCATAGATCTTATTGAGCTGCTCGAAAGGGCAATGTGTTAATTTTGCTGTGGCGGAAGTTTCCATATATCGATATCCTCCCTTTTCAGGGTTGTGATGGATATTATGGAATCTGTCGTGTCTATGTACTTAAGTGCCAGGTCCCTTTCCTGGCGGATCTGCTCCTGCAATCCTTTTACTTTTAGCAGGGTCTCAATACGGCTCTTGAGTATGAACTCATCAATTGGTTTCAGGACAAAATCGTCTGCACAATTATTGAAGGCCCTGATTTTATCTTCCCTGTTGTTTATGGCTGTTGGATTCCCACATGCCGTTTTTGCCGGAAATCAGACATTTCCAGCTGTTACCCACAAGATCCATTCGGTCTGCCGTTTTTAAAGCTTCAAGAATATATTTACGATTTCGTTTGTCCCTGTAATGGAGGATTGTGCGCTGGATTTTCTTGTCTCTTCGTGATGTAGCAACTTCTATATTTTCCCCTGTGAAGGGATCAATTCCGGTATGATACATGCAGGTGGATGCTGTCATGGGGGTTGGTGTGAAATCCTGGACCTGCTCACTATAAAGTTTATTATCACGTATGTATTCGGCAGTTTCGATCATCTCTTTTAGCCCGCAACCCGGATGGCCGGACATGAGATATGTCTGGAGGTATTGCTCTTTGCCCAGTTTCTTGTTGATTGCTGAATACATTTCCACAAACTTTTCAAAAACATCCCTGCCGGGTTTTCTCATGCTGTCGGTGACTTTTTTTGAATAATGCTCCGGTGCCACAGCAAGTCTTCCACTGACATGCTTTTTACATATCATTTCCAGATACTCAGGTTGGGTCAGGGCAAGGTCGTAGCGCACACCGTAGGTTATGAATACCTTTTTCACCCCCGGAATTTGTTCCAGGCGATTTAGTAGTTCCATGTTTTTGCTGTGGTCAGTATTCATTGAGGGACAGACCTTGGGGTAGAGGCAGAACTTGTCGGTACACACGCCCTTGCTTTTCCATTGGGGGCATTCCATTGAATACATATTTGCGGTGGGTCCTCCCACTCCATTGATATTTCCCTTGAAATCTTTCATTTTGGTGAGGCTTTTTGCCTCTCTTAAGAGTGATTCAATACTCCTGGAATTAACCATGCGGCCCTGATGGTGGGCGATGGCGCAGAAAGAGCATGCACCAAAGCAACCCCTGTGGGTAGTGAGGGAGAAGCGCACCGGCTCAATAGCAGGGATATCTTCTTTGTAAGCGGGGTGTTTTTGTCTTGTGTAAGGTAACTCATAAACCTCATCCAGTTTTTGGGTTTCAAGAGGTTTTGCCGGAGGGTTCTGGACAATGATAGTTTTGGGGTGGGGTTGGACCAGTACTTTCCCATTTCCCGGATTTTGCTGCTGCCAGAGGGTTCTGTAATTTCTGGCAAAGGCTTCCTTTTCTTCTGAAACCGTAGTGTAGGATTCCAGTTCGATATAATACATGCCTTTAAGTTCTTCTTTCCAGCTCTTCACCGGGGTTTTCCAGACGGTACCGGGAATGTCCTTTATTTGTTTGATATCTTCTCCTGCCTGTAATCTGCGTGCGATTTCTTCTGTCTGGGTTTCGCCCATCCCATATATAAGGAGGTCTGCCGGGGCATCTGCAAGAATTGATTTCCTTACCTTTCCTGACTGGAAATCATATTGTGCAAGTCTGCGCAGGGAGGCTTCCACACCTGCAATCACAATAGGGGCATCCGGGTATGCCTGATGTATACGATTGGAATATACAATGGTCGCCCTGTCCGGTCGCATACCGGGAGTACCTCCCGAAGAATACATATCACGTTTCCGTGGTTTGAGGGATGGTGTATAGTTGGACACCATTGAGTCCATGTTGCCGGCGGTGGCGGCAAAGAAAAGTTTTGGTTTTCCAAGTTTCTTAAACTCTTCCGGTTTATCGTGAGCCGGCTGGGCTATTATTCCCACTCTGAATCCTCTGGCCTCAAGGAGGCGGCCTATCAGGGCAGCCCCGAAGGAAGGGTGATCAACGTATGCATCGCCTGTCACTATGATTATGTCAAGGGTGTCCCATCCCCTCTGATGCATTTCTTTTTTTGACATGGGGAGGGGCTTTGATGTTTTCTTATCGTGTTTCATTGTTATGGATCACCATATGGTTCGGGATGCACGCATTGAAAGCTGGATCTGGCGGTTGGCATCTCTTTTTACCACCGGTCCATGGCCCGGATAGAGGGTTTCTACATCTATTTCTGCCAGTTTTTCGATTGATTCGGTGAGTTGCCTGGCTGAGCCGCCTTCAAAATCCGTGCGTCCAAATCCGCCGGATGCAAAGACTGTGTCTCCCGAGAACAGGCTTTTGGAAAAAGGTTCGTAGAGACATATGCCTCCCGGAGTGTGGCCGGGTGTGTGGATTATCTGAAGGGCTTCGATTTCGTCTAATTTGATCATATCCCCATCTTCATAGAGGATATCCGGCTCAATAGCAGGCGCTTTTTGCCCAAAGAATGTTGATACGCTTCCCATATCATCCGCGAGCATGGCCCCATCTGCCCTGTGGACACCGACCTTTGCCCCGCTGAGTTCCACAAGCAGGGGTACAGCTGCTGTATGATCATAGTGGCAGTGGGTCAGGATTATCAGTTCCAGTTTATTGAGGTCTATATGACTTTCAATTTCCCGGGCAAGTCTTTCTCCATTCAGGCCGGTATCGATGAGGATACTGTCATTTATAAGGTAGGAGTTTGCATCATTGGTAGTGGCATTGCATTGTATGACTTTCATGTAAATCCCTTTAGATTTTGAATGCGTTATAGGTATTTTTCCGTGTGATTTCTGCCACATCGGCAGGTTCCATGTCCTTTATTTCTGCGATTGTATTTATGGAATCGACCAGGAACTTGGGTTCATTGCGGCCTTTACGCGGTGAAAGATAAGGGCTGTCTGTTTCTATCAGCATAAGTTCTTCAGGTACGGTGGCAGCGATCTCTTTGTGATGGCTGGAGAAGCAAACCAGGGTAGGTATGGATATGTAGTGGCCGGCATCAGTTATTTTTTTCATTGTCTCTAAGGAGCCGCCATAGCAGTGGAAGATTACTGTGTCGAGATGACCTGCCATTGCAAGCGCTTCATCTTCGGCATCCCTGCCATGGATAACCAGGGGTTTTGCATGATTCTCTGCAATCGTGATGACCTGTTTAAATACTTCCCTCTGTTTTTTACGTAGAGTTTCATCGGTGCAGTGATAATAGTCCATCCCTGCTTCTCCAATGCCGATAGCCTGGGGGGCATACTCATCAAGCTGGGAAAGGACTTCCGGTACCCTGTCTTTATCGGGATTGGTGGCAAGCATGGGGCTTAACCCTATTGTTGGGTGGATGCAGTAATGGGTTTTGGCCAGTTCAAGGGTTGAAAAGTTGGTTTTCAGGTCAACACCCGAATTGATCATTTCTCCTGCCCCGGCTTCCTGTGCACGGAGGATGACTTCTTCACGATCCTTGTTGAACTTGGAAAAATCAAGATGGCAGTGTGAATCTATAAAATAAGGTGACATGTTCCTCACTTCTGGAGGAGCATGTTAATAGCGGTTACGAGTGCTTCAACGGATGCATATACAATATCTGCACTTGCAGAACGTGCGGATACTATCCGTCCGTTTTCATCCTGTACGCCGACTATTACCTCTGCAACGGCATCCGATCCTCCGGTTATTGCTTCAATACGGAAGTCATGGATACTGATGTTTGCGTGTTCACCGATTATTCCTGTAACTGCTTTCAGTGCCGCGTCGACCGGCCCGATTCCGATATTGGAGAGTACTCTCTCCTCATCGTTAACCAGTGCTTTCACAACTGCTGTGGGTGTTGTGACGTTACCCGTCATTACAGACAGCTCTTTGAGGTCGATTGCAGGCTTGCCCATTGGTTTGTGCATGACTGCACAGGCAATCGCGTAAAGGTCAGCATCTGTCAGTCGTTTGCCCTTGTCTGCTATTGTTTTTACCTTTTCAATGATGTGATTGAGTTGTTCATCATTGGGGTTAAGGTTGGCAGCTTCAAGGGATCTGCGTACTGCATGTTTGCCGGCATGTTTGCCCAGTACGATACGGCGCGTGTGGCCCACCATCTCCGGAGTCATTATGCCCGGTTCGAAGGTGTCAGAATTTTCGAGGACGCCGTGGGTATGAATTCCTGATTCATGCGCAAACGCATTCTCACCAACCACCGGTCGATGGGCTGTGATTGGAACCGTGGTGTAGCGCTCGACCATACGTGCAGTTTCAACCACATATTCAGTATTGATATTCAGACTGGCACCGTATATGGATTTGAGGCTCATAACCGTTTCCGCCAGGTCTGCATTGCCGGCTCTTTCACCAAGACCGTTTACCGTCACCTGCGCCTGGTTGGCGCCTGCTTCGATTGCCATCAGGCTGTTTGCCACAGCAAGCCCGAAGTCGTTGTGGCAGTGTGTGTCTATCGGTATACTGATCTCTTGGCGAAGGTCACTTATCAGGTTGTACATGCCCGACGGGGACATGACACCCACGGTGTCTGGCACGTTAATAATGTCGCAACCTGCTTCTTCTGCTGCCCTGTAGATTGCTACCAGGTAGTTAAGGTCGGTTCGGGTGGCATCCATGGCAGAAAACATGCATCTCAGTCCGTGATCTTTTACGTATCCCACGGCCTGGGTGGCCATTTGTTGCACCTCTTCACGACTTTTGCGTATGGTGTGTTCCCTCTGGATGTCCGATGTGGAGACGAAGGTGTGTACCATGTCCACTCCTGCGTCTATACAGGCGTCGATATCTTTTGTGAGTACCCTGGCAAGGCCACAGACCTCTGAAGTTAGACCTGCATCGGCTATGGATTTAACCGAATCCTTGTCTCCTTCGGATGCAATTGGAAAACCTGCTTCAATCGTATCTACCCCAAGTTTGTCAAGCTGCTTTGCAATATTGAGCTTCTGTTTTGGGGTCAGGGATACACTAGGGGTCTGTTCCCCGTCGCGAAGAGTAGTATCAAAAATGGTTATTTCTTTATTTCTAATCGATTCAGCGCTGTAAAAAGCGATCCCTCAGTTTGTTCTTCGCATACATGATAATTCCTGCAAGCCACTTTGTTTTTCTACTATTTATATTTGCGTGTTATTTATGGTTTAATTCCGGAAATCTATGTGAGATGTCCCGCCACGAAATCTATATATACTATGATGGTATCTTAGGGCTGCTTTCGATGACCTGTTTCATGCGCGAACCTTCCTGGTTTGCCGTGTGAAATGTTCCGGTCTGGCCGGAACATAAGGTTTATATACCAGAAGCAATATTCATGAGTTCCCGCACAGAACGTGTGTGGGAGAATAAATCACCTTCATATTCATGGAGACAGGAGATAACAATTCTGTCTGACTCACGCAATGGCAGTTCGGTGAATTCTGATCGTTAGTATTAAGAATTCACTGTGCAGGGCCTTTAATCAGCATCCATGTTGTTTAACAGGTACCCTGCCAACAATATCCTTTAACCTTCAAAAGGTGTGCTAGAAATATCATATAATTCTGGTTGATCCTGCCAGAGGTTACTGCTATCGGTGTTCGACTAAGCCATGCTAGTTAAATGTTCTTCGTGAACATAGCGGACTGCTCAGTAACACGTGGACAATCTGCCCTTGGGTTCAGCATAACCCCGGGAAACTGGGGATAATTCTGAATAGATCACATATGCTGGAATGCTTTGTGATTAAAAGATCCGTCGCCCAAGGATGGGTCTGCGGCCTATCAGGTTGTAGTGGGTCTAGAGTACCTACTAGCCAACGACGGGTACGGGTTGTGAGAGCAAGAGCCCGGAGATGGATTCTGAGACATTAATCCAGGCCCTACGGGGCGCAGCAGGCGCGAAACCTTTACACTGCGGGAAACCGCGATAAGGGGACACCGAGTGCCAGCATACAATGCTGGCTGTCCACATGTGTAAATAGCATGTGATAGCAAGGGCCGGGCAAGACCGGTGCCAGCCGCCGCGGTAACACCGGCGGCCCGAGTGGTAATCACTATTATTGGGTCTAAAGGGTCCGTAGCCGGTTTAATCAGTCTTCCGGGAAATCTGACAGCTCAACTGTTAGGCTACCGGGGGATACTGTTAGACTTGGGACCGGGAGAGGTAAGAGGTACTACAGGGGTAGGAGTGAAATCTTGTAATCCCTGTGGGACCACCAGTGGCGAAGGCGTCTTACCAGAACGGGTCCGACGGTGAGGGACGAAAGCTGGGGGCACGAACCGGATTAGATACCCGGGTAGTCCCAGCCGTAAACGATGCTCGCTAGGTGTCTGGAATGGTGCGACCGTTTCAGGTGCCGCAGGGAAGCCGTGAAGCGAGCCACCTGGGAAGTACGGCCGCAAGGCTGAAACTTAAAGGAATTGGCGGGGGAGCACTACAACGGGTGGAGCCTGCGGTTTAATTGGACTCAACGCCGGACAACTCACCGGGGGCGACAGCAATATGTAGGTCAAGCTAAAGACTTTACCTGAATCGCTGAGAGGAGGTGCATGGCCGTCGTCAGTTCGTACTGTGAAGCATCCTGTTAAGTCAGGCAACGAGCGAGACCCGTGCCCACTGTTGCCAGCATATCCTTTTTGGATGATGGGTACTCTGTGGGGACCGCCGATGCTAAATCGGAGGAAGGTGCGGGCTACGGTAGGTCAGTATGCCCCGAATCTCCCGGGCTACACGCGGGCTACAATGGTTGGGACAATGGGCTCCTACACTGAAAAGTGACGGTAATCTCATAAACCCAGCCGTAGTTCGAATTGAGGGCTGAAACCCGCCCTCATGAAGCTGGAATCCGTAGTAATCGCGTTTCAATATAGCGCGGTGAATACGTCCCTGCTCCTTGCACACACCGCCCGTCAAACCACCCGAGTGAGGTATGGGTGAGGGCGCGGACTTTAGTGCTGCGTTCGAACCTAAATTTCGCAAGGGGGGTTAAGTCGTAACAAGGTAGCCGTAGGGGAATCTGCGGCTGGATCACCTCCTAAGCAAAAAAACTTTCGATCAGAAACCGAAAAACTGCCATTGCAATCATATAATCCAACATCGTTGGGATACCAAGGGCTTGTAGATCAGTTGGAAGATCGCTGCCTTTGCAAGGCAGAGGCCCTGGGTTCGAATCCCAGCAAGTCCATATTTAATGCACCAGGCAAGTAATTTTGCCCGGGAAGGATGGATGTGCTCTTTCTGACCAGGAAGAGCACGATGAGATCGTGTATAAGTTGCATACCTGACGCTTACTGGAGTAAGCAAACGGATAATGGCATTTATGCCAGCAGGTGAATGGCTCGGCTCAAGGACCGATGAAGGACGTGTCAAGCTGCGATATGCCCCGGGTAGGCGCATGAAGCCTATGAACCGGGGATCTCCTAATGAGACCTCTTGACCTTATGGTCGATCAGTAATGATCGGGAACGTTCCGAATTGAAACATCTTAGTAGGAACCGGAAAAGAAATCGAAGAGATGCCGCTAGTAACGGCGAGTGAACACGGCAAAGTTCAAACCGAATCCCTCTGGGAACAGAAGGGACATGTGGTGTGGAAGGACTTTTCCAAGGATCCCCTCTCACAGAGACCGAATTTGACTGGAACGTCAAACCACAGAGTGTGATAGTCACGTAGGTTAATGTGAACGGATCTGGAATTGTTCCAGAGTACCGTGCGTTGGATATCGCGCGGGAACCCGGGAGGCATCAACTTCCAAAACTAAATATCTCTTGAGACCGATAGTGAACTAGTAGGGTGACCGAAAACTGAAAAGTACCCCAAAAAGGGAGGTTCAAAGTGCCTGAAACCTGTTGGTTATGGAACGATATGGCATGAAAGGATCTGCGAAATGAAGGAAACAGTCGCGAGGCTGCTGTACGAGTTTCGTTGCCGATGTCATATCTTACGTTTTGAAGAACGGGCCAGGGAGTGTATTTCAATGGCGAAGGCTAACCGAAAGGGGAGCCGAAGCGAAAGCAACAAGCATGCAGTCTTCGGACAAGATGCGGCGTATACAAGTGCGTGGAGTCATTGGAATACGACCCGAAGCCGGGTGATCTAGGCGTGGGCAGGTTGAAGCGTGGCGAAAGCTACGTGGAGGACCGCAAGCGGTACTGACCTGCAAATCGTTCGTGTGACCTGCGTCTTGGAGTGAAAGGCTAATCAAACCCGGCATCAGCTGGTTCCTTCCAAAACATGTCGTAGCATGACCTAACCGGAGATAGTCGGTGGTGTAGAGCACTGATTGGGGATCCCGGGGGAGAAATCCCTCGCTCCCCTGTCAAACTCCAAAACCACCGTCGTCTGAGAAAGTTGGAGTCCGGGCTACTGGGGTAAGCTTGTAGTCCGTAAGGGAGAGAACCCAGCCCGTGGTTAAGGTCCCTAAGTGTCGACTAAGTGTTAAAGATAAAGGGTGTCCCAGGCCCTAAACAGCTGGAAGGTTAGCTTAGAAGCAGCTACCCTTTAAAGAGTGCGTAACAGCCCACCAGTCGAGGTCTGGGGCCCCGAAAATGGACGGGGCTCAAGTCGACCACCGATACCACGGAGTACCGAAAGGTAATCTTGTAGGAAGGCGTTGCGTTCGGGCAGAAGCAGGGTTGTGAAGTCCTGTGGACCGTACGGAAACGAAAATCCTGGTAATAGTAGCAGCATAGTCAGGTGAGAATCCTGACCGCCGAAGGGGCCAGGTTTCCTCGGCAATGATCGTCAGCCGAGGGTTAGTCGGTCCTAAGACGTACCGTAATTCGAGTACGCCAAAAGGGAAACAGGTTAATATTCCTGTACCGTTTAGCACTAAACTGACGTCTCAGGGCAGGTTGAGCAGCGTTGTCGCGCTGTCTAAGCATCGAAACCCGTGGAGAGCCGTAATGGCGAGAAGCGGGCGAATATGTTATTGCGAAAGTCAACTGCACCCCGGGACCCGTGAAAAGGAAGCTAAACGACCGTACCAAGATCTGACACTGGTGCCCCTAGCTGAAAAGGCTAAGGCGTGTCGGAATTAATCTGGCTAAGGGAATTCGGCAAATTGGCTCCGTAACTTCGGGAGAAGGAGTGCCTGCCATGAAGATGGCAGGTCGCAGTGACCAGGGAGCTCTAACTGTCTAATACCAACATAGGAGATCGCAAACCCGAAAGGGCTAGTACGATCTCTGAATCCTGCCCAGTGCGGGTACCTGAAACTTCGGTCCAACGGAAAGAAGGGCCCGTAAACGGCGGGGGTAACTATGACCCTCTTAAGGTAGCGTAGTACCTTGTCGCTTAATTGGCGACTCGCATGAATGGATCAATGAGAGCTCTACTGTCCCTAGCCAGAATCCGGTGAAGCTTACATTCTAGTGCAAAGTCTAGAGACCTCTAGGGGGAAGTGAAGACCCCGTGGAGCTTTACTGCAGCCTGTCGTTGGGTTGTGATTTCGGATGTACAGTGTAGGTAGGAGGCATCGAAGCCCGTGCGCCAGCATGGGTGGAGCCGTCAATGGGACACTACCCTTCTGAAGTCGCGACCCTAACTCCGCAAGGAGGACCCCGATAGGTGGGCAGTTTGCCTGGGGCGGGACGCCCTTGAAAAGATATCAAGGGCGCGCAATGGTTGACTCAAGTGGGTCGGAAACCTGCTGAAGAGTGCAAGAGCATAAGTCAGCCTGACGCGATTTAGCATAGCAATGGATCGCGAGACGAAAGTCGGTTCTAGCGAACCTTTATGTCCTGCTTGATGCGGGCTAAAGCTGACAGAAAAGTTACCCCGGGGATAATTGTGTCGTTGCCGGCAAGAGCACATATCGACCCGGCAGCTTGCTACCTCGATGTCGGTTCTTTCCATCCTGGCCGTGCAGCAGCGGCCAAGGGTGAGGTTGTTCGCCTATTAAAGGAGATCGTGAGCTGGGTTTAGACCGTCGTGAGACAGGTCGGTTACTATCTACTAGAGGTGTATGTGGTCTGAAGGTAAGTTGCTTTTAGTACGAGAGGAACAGGGCAACGGCGTCTCTGGTCGATCGGTTGTCTGACAAGGCAGTGCCGAGCAGCTACGCGCCAAAGAATAAGAGCTGAAAGCATCTAAGCTCGAAATCCAACCTGAAAAGAGACCACTGTAAGGATGCCGGTAAAAGACCGGTTTAATAGGATCGGGATGTAAGCACTAAGGAAACGAGGTGTTAAGTCCGCGGTTACTAATAATCCGTGCCGCTTCCAATTGCTTATTCCAGGCGAAATCAGGTATGTAATGCATAAATACACGGTCCGATGAAACGCAAAGTTTATGACGGTTGCGTCATATGAATACGCTTCGCACATGACCAATGTGCCAAGGTGGCGGAGCGGCTACGCAATCGCCTGCAGAGCGATTCCATCCCGGTTCGAATCCGGGCCTTGGCTTTCATCCATCTCATATAAGTTGAGGACAGCGGCCATAGCGGCAGGGTAACTCCTGTACCCATCCCGAACACAGAAGATAAGCCTGCCAGCGTTGTATACTGTACTAAAGTGCGAGAGCCTTTGGGAACTATGCATCGCTGCTGACTCAACTTATTGACTTTTACTAATTCTCTATATTTTTTCTTAATTATGCTATCTGCAATATCTTTCCTCCTATTATCAACTCGCTAGGTAAATCAATACCAAATCTCCAATTTTATTACAGCCTGATGTTGAAGGGAAGATTAGAGGAAGAGGATTTAGATAGATTGGATATAGAACTATCTTTAAACTAGGGGTAGTTTCGTGACAATATCATCAATTATTTTTGTTTATAATGCAGATAGTGGACTGTTGAATGAGATGAAAGATTATGTCCATAAAATAGTTTCTATATCTTCTGATGAAATGAATAAACGGAACTGGCAGTAATGTAGGTAGGATCTGTTGCCTATCCAGTAGGTTTTACTGTGTAACTTTCGTGAAAGTAATTATTGAGGACAATTCTCAACAAATCCTTGGGATTCACATTATAGGGCTTCAGGTATCCGTACTTATACATCAGATAATTCCCTTGATGTATGTGGATGGCCCCCAGACTCATCCGCTTGTACATTCAATGGATATACATCCTTCCCTGAGTGAAGTTGTAAAAAGAGCTTTTTATTATCAATACTCCATAGGGGAGTATCATATGATCGTTAAGGAAAAAGAGCTTGAAAAATCCTAAAATCGGAAGACTGCCCTCCTTTTTTAGGAGGACAGCTGCATAATTGCTTCGGCCAAGTCGCCGTTGGCATTTTTGAGAGTTTCTTTTGCTTTTTCTTCAGACACACCTGTTTGTTCGGTAACAAGTCTGACATCATCCTCTGGGATTTCAACTTCCCTTGCTACTTCCTCAGGAGTGCCGACGATCTGGTATGTGTCGACTCCCTGTGCATTCATTATGCTTACGTTTGCATCATTGAATACAATATCTTTGTCAGGGGTACGGATGATTACCTGCTCCACATCGGAAATTTCATCTACACTAATTCCCATCTGTTTCATCATCTGTTTCATCTTTTTTGGGTTCATACCCTTGCCGCCCATTCCTGGAATCATATATCATATCTCCTTTAAAGGATGATGTCTATTACTTGCAGTTATATATAAATTAGTGGCAGCCACTGCCGCATGAACTGCATCCACTCATTTCACTGGGATTGTCGATGACAAATCCATTGCCTTGAGGGGTTTCTATGAAGTCGACTGTGGCTTCGGAAAGTTCTTCATTGATGTCATTTGCCATCACGATCTTGATTTCTTTGTCGGTGACAGTAACATCATCTTCTTTGGTTTCATTGTCAAGTGCCATACCGTACTGTACACCACTGCAACCCATCCCTGCGACAAAAATTCTCAATGCGTGGTCTTTCTTGTCTTCCGATTCCATCAGGGTTGTAAGTTCTGTTGCTGCTTTTTCTGTTATCTCTATCATGTGTTTTCTCCTTTAAGGGTTCGCTATGGTTACCATTAGCATTGGGTTATATATATAAATTTTTCCTATAAATATTGTTCGCTCAAATAGGAACGATTTACATTATTTCCACATCATTATCGACCGGATTCAACAATACTTC
The DNA here is from genome assembly GCF_001683555.1 of Methanohalophilus sp. DAL1. Lineage (NCBI taxonomy): Archaea > Methanobacteriati > Methanobacteriota > Methanomicrobia > Methanosarcinales > Methanosarcinaceae > Methanohalophilus > Methanohalophilus sp. DAL1. The sequence continues at coordinate 43,097 of NZ_MAFX01000005.1, forward strand.
CCCATTAGTAGCGTTTATATCCACCGAATTCCTTTTACCCTTTGCTTCCCATACGGGCAAATACACCATCTCAATTTTCATCTCAATCTCTTTTTTGGAAGGAGAAATCCGTTTGTGTTCGGAAATTATAGCTTCACCTATAGTGTTATCGAATTTGACATCCCTGGTGTACTGATCAATTATTCTTTCAAAGATGGCTTTGGTGGCCTCTTCTTTTGTAACAATTGGGGCTTTGACCTCATAGTCGTTGACTTCTACCTCTGTCTGATTACTTATTTCAGGCAGCTCTAAATCCTCAAAAATTTCATTCATTGAGTTAAAGTATCCCTCTCCATCGCCTTCTATGTCTATTATCTTGGATCTGAATTGTCTCTGTGCCTGAATCTCATAAGTATATTTCCACAAAGGTACAAACTTGAGTGCCGCATTTGTGACATCTCTTTGATGTGGTTTTGCAATTGAGATCGCACGCTCTCCGGTAATATTCACAGGGGCACTGCGCAGGTCGATCACCTTGTTTTCAACTGAAGGTATTGTTTCAACATCAGATTTCACTTCAGGTTTGCTTTCAATTGTTCTATTTTCCACTTCATTCTTGGTGCCAGTAAACACATTTGGTTTCTTTTTCTTGTCATCAGCGATGATATATTCTTCCGTGGCTTTTTCTACAGGGGCACTTTGTTTTCCCAGTTCAATACTTTCCCCCTCGATGTCTGCCAGCACAGCGTTACCGATCTGGTATGCAAGTTCTTCCCTGTCCCATACAATAACCCCCTTTTTCTTTGCATATTCAATTTGTTCCTCAGGAGCATTTCCTGGTGTTACTATAAGGCCGGCCCCATCGCGGATGTTGTATGCAAAATCTTCAATATATGATGTATTCAGGAGATTGCTGAATTTTATGTACATTTTTTTTTCATCTTTTTCTGCGATTAAGTCAGCGATACTGGAGTCCACTATCCTGTATCCAGATGATGTGAAAATGTCCTTCAATATTTGTGTAACGTTTTGTTTCATATTTCCACCAATTTATATTATTAATTATTAAGTGCCCCGGTAGTAGTTTCAAGTTCAATTCCCTTCTCGGTTGCATTGTAGGGAATCGTCCGGTTTAAGGGGATCATACCTCTCATCTTGCGAATCAATATGGATCTTTCTATCTCGCTTCCCCTTTTCCGCATTCTGAATTCAATGACACCGTCACAGACATTTTTCAGATTATTTTCAACTATATTGTCATGCATGCCAGCGGTCATTGTTATTAGATGGACGGCACCTGTAGCTTTTCCTACAGATGATATTATCTCAATTGTATCTACTACATTATTAAGCTCATAAGCTCGCAGGAAATAAGATATGGAATCTATAATTCCCCTGTATTTTTCTTTTCTCTCTTGTGTAGCAGTTGCTTTGAGAAGATTCATAGGATCGGTATCTTGTTTTATGAAATCTTTCGCAGAAAGGGATTCTGAATATGATTTTGGGAGAACATTATAAAAGCGAAGGCTGTAGGTGTCTACGAAATTCATAGTTCCGCTTTCAATGTAATCTTCTATGTTCCATCCAAAAATTTTCATTTCAGAGGTTATTTCGGAGACCGGTTGTTCTGATGTCAGGTAATAAACATTTTCCTCATCAGTTAGCCCCCCATAAGCAAACTGCTGGGCAAATATTTCAGAGCTGGCTCCGGGTTCTGCAAGTAAAAGAATCGTACTTCCCCCGGGCACTCCTCCCCCCAGTTGCACATCAAGTCCCAGCATTCCTGTACGTAATTTTTGTGCCCTGTTTTCATTAAAAGCGTAATCCATGTAATCACCCAATATTAATTATAAATTTAAATCTCCAATCTTTTTATATATTCATTCCTCTTAGTTTTTATAGTTATAGTTTTATTTACGGTGATTCGATGATAACTTTAGATGACCTGAAATTCAAAGATAACCTTATTCCGGCAATTGTGCAGGATCATGAGAACGGGGATGTATTGATGTTTGCATACATGAATCGTGAATCTCTTAAAAAAACCCTTGATAGCGGTATTGCACACTACTGGAGCCGCAGTCGTGGGAAGTTGTGGAAAAAGGGGGAGAGTTCCGGGAACATTCAACATGTAAAGGACATTCTTGTGGATTGTGATATGGACACCCTGCTTTTGAAAGTAAGGCAGGATGGGGGTGCATGTCATGTGGGTTACAGGTCATGCTTTTACAGGAATATTACTGGAGATATAGTGGGTAAAAAGGTCTTTGATCCCGACGATGTCTACTGATCCGTACTCATGATGCAATTAAATTAAATATCTTCGTATCATAGCAATAATTATGGATAATCCTAAAGCTCTGAAGATCGTACCCGATACAAGCGTAGTTATAGATGGTCGTATTTCCCAAAAGGTGAAGGAGGGAGAGTACAGGGGAGCAAAGCTTCTGATCCCCGAAGCTGTAGTGGCCGAATTGGAAGCCCAGGCAAACAGGGGGCTTGAGATTGGGCAAACGGGGCTGGAAGAACTTAACCAGCTTAATCAGTTTGAACAGGAAGGTCTTATAGAGCTTGATTTTGTGGGCGAGCGCCCCAGTCTTGAGCAGGTGCAACTTGCAAAGGGAGGGGAAATAGATGCCCTTATACGATCAACTGCAGAGGATTTTGATGCACTTTTTGTCACGGGGGACAGACTCCAGGCGGACTTTGGTCGTGCCAGGGGACTGGAGGTGGAGTACATTCATCCACCTTCGGCTGAGTTTATTCCTCTGCACATAGAGAATTTCTTCACTGATGACACGATGTCGTTACACCTGAAAAACAAAGTATCCCCAATGGCCAAAAGAGGCAGTATAGGGGATGTGAGATTTGAAAAAATCCGTGATGAACCCTGCAGCTATGGTGAACTGCATCAAATGTCCAGAGAACTTCTGGAGAGGGCCCGGGCTGACAATGAATCTTTCATTGAAATGTCTACGGGAGGAGCTTCCGTTCTGCAGATTCGCAATATGAGGATTGCTATTTCCCAGACACCCTTCTCGGATGATATTGAAATTACCGCTGTGCGTCCGGTAGCTTCTGTGAAATTCGATGAATACAGGCTCAGTGAGCAGCTTAAGGAACGTGTGGATATGCAGAGAGGCGTCCTGATCTCAGGCCCTCCCGGTGCGGGAAAATCAACTTTTGCAGCCGGGCTTGCTATATATTTGCATGAAAGTGGTTATGTTGTAAAGACTATGGAATCCCCCCGGGATCTTCAGGTGCCTCGTGAGATTACCCAGTATGCTCCGCTGGACGATGATATGGCCAATACGGCAGATGTCCTCTTGCTTGTGAGGCCGGATTATACGATTTATGATGAGGTAAGAAAAAGTCGGGATTTCGGTATTTTTGCTGACATGAGGCTTGCTGGGGTTGGCATGGTCGGTGTAGTACATGCCAACAGGGCAGTAGATGCCGTACAGCGTCTGATAGGAAGGGTTGAGCTGGGCGTGATTCCGCAGGTAGTGGATACAGTTGTATTTATTGAAAAAGGAGAAGTTGCAAAGGTCCAGATACTGGATTTCACTGTAAAGGTTCCTTCTGGTATGACCGAAGCTGATCTTGCAAGACCGGTAATCACAGTGTCGGATTTTGAAACAGGCAAAGTCGAATATGAGATTTACACCTATGGTGAGCAGGTAGTTGTGATGCCTGTTGCCCTGGAATTCAAGAAACCTGCCTGGAACCTGGCCGAAGGTGAAATACGTGAGGTTGTGGAAAATTATGCCAGTGGTCCGGTAGAAGTGGAAATGATAAATGATAGTAAGGCTGTTGTGCGGGTTTTTGAACATGATGTCCCAAAAGTAATAGGAAAAGGGGGCTCTGTGATTGACCGCATTGAAAAAATGCTGGGAGTACATATCGATGTACGCCAGTTTGATGGCCAATCCAAAAGGCAAGTTCCTATGGAAGTCAGGCCGGTAGTCGAGCATACGAAGAAACATGTTGTACTTTCAGCTCCGGAACTGGCTAAGACCGATGTGGAGGTTTTTGTCGGTGAGCAATACCTTTTCACTGCAACCGTGAGCAGGCACGGGGATATCAAGGTACGTAAAGGTTCTCCGATTGCTGATGAGATTGTTGATGGCATCGGTGAGGGTTATCCGGTATTAATTAAAATATTGTAAGTTCAATTGTTATCAATTTTTGAATATATGGCATGTAGCCCTTCAAGGGTTGCATATCCTTTTTTTGATATGTAGTAATCACCTCTTTCTCCCTGCTGGACTATCATCTGTGTATCCAGGAGTTTTTGCAGGTGGAACAGGAGATTTCCTCCTCTCAGGTTGGTAATTTTGGACAGTTCTGAGAATCCTCTGGGGGTTGCTGCAAGAGCTTTTAGTATGGATAATCGTTGTTTGTTTGCCACAGGTTCGCAGATGGCAGATACTACTTCGACAGGCAATTCATCTGCCTTTTGCTCCCTGTTCTGGCGATCATATATCTGCAGGGATTGCATTACATCTACCTGCTTCCGGTAGAGGTTATTTACATGTGAGAAACACTGGTCGCACATTGGCATACCGGTCATTTTACGTAGGTTTTCTATCTCTTTCCAGTATTTTTCAATAGTTTCCTTCTTCACATCATCCTTGCTTATGAGGTAGGAGGTTTCTCCTAGCAGTTCATTGAATTTTTGTTCACAGAAGTCCCGCATCTTACAATCCTTGATCATCTTTTCCCTCAGGCACGATTCGATATCCTTGTTGATATATTCAATCAAAACTCTGGAAAAATTCTTTTTAATATCAGATGCAAGTTGTTCTACAATATTGCGGTTGGAATTTTCGAGGAAACGGTTGAATTCCTTCCTCATGGAAGTGATTTCCTGTCTAATTTCGTCAAGTTCCTGATGGTCTGGAGGGTGGTTGCTTTGTTTTTTCCTGTCATGCATGTTATTTACATTCCTATGTAAGGTTATTTTTATGTACAAATATGCTTTTAATACATTTTACTGACGATCAAGTATATATTAATATACTCCCTTTTGATAATTGGTGATATACAATGTCTGTAAAAGAAGATATACGCGCTCAGATTAAAGGCGCCCTTGAGAATGCACCGTTTCCGATAAAAACTCCTGAAGCCCTCCTGGCAGCTTTTCCTGCAGGGGCGGACACAACCTGCAAATCCGGGGATGTAGAGATTACCGCCGGCGAAGCAGGCGGCTTGCTCAAGGAAAGCGATTTCCCGTTTACCAGTGCCCAACAGGTAGCTGATTTACTTGTTGACAGGGCAGGCCTGTAAATCAGGGGATCATATCAATCCCCTCTTTTTTGATTCATCTTCGTGTCTTTTTTACCCGGCAAACCATCATCCTAATATAGAATTGCCAACAATTTACACAGCCAGGAGTTATAGTTATGAGAGTCTCTATTGTAGGTTCAGGTTATGTGGGTTCGGTTACAGCAGCCTGTTTTGCTGAACTTGGTCATGAAGTGATATGTATAGACATTGATGAAGAAAGGGTAAGGCAACTCAATGATGGTTATCCCCCTGTCTGGGAAGAGGGGTTGGAAGACCTTATGAACAAACATGTGGGCAAACGCCTGATCGCCACTTCTGATTATGATTATGCTGTACAGAACTCGGATATATCTTTTATTTGTGTGGGCACCCCTTCCTCAGATAACGGTGAGATTGACCTTTCGATAGTCGCCGCTGCAAGTAAGAGTCTTGGGGAATCAATTGGGTCCAAAAATGCTTATCATACCGTAG